>NZ_DAHVQP010000050.1:0-5103 GCF_027317685.1 Saccharomonospora sp. | reverse complement strand
GCACAATCCGATCCCGAAATCGAACCAACCGGCCAAGAACCGGAGACTTCCGCCCCTGACTCCGACGCCGGCACTCCCGCCGACGAACCCGACAGCCAGCAAAGCACTGACGGCGGCCACACCTCCCCCGAGGCAGTGACTCAGGACGGGGAGAAGTCGTCACCATACGGAGACCAGGGCACCGAGAGCGACAAAAAGGCCCCAGAATCAGAAAACGGGGAAACTGTCCAGCACTTAGACCCGTCCGACCGACGCTCCGACCCGACCCGCGAGGAGGACGAGCCCGGCAAAGAGCTGACCCCACAAGACGAGAACACAACGGAAGTGGAGGAGCCCAGCCGATTCGCCGGCCGCGTTACAATCTTGGTCGACAGCGACGGCAAACCGATCCCAGAACGCCGCCACACCGAAACCGACGACCCAAACCGAGGAGAACTCCGCCACCCCGAAGACGACCGTTTCTCCCGGGACTACCAGGCACGCGCTCCAGAACGCCGGTCCCGCAGACGCGACTTCCTGCGTGAGTTCGTAACCAGGGCAGACGACACCAGAGACGCGGCCGATGCTGTTTCGAAGCCAGCCCAAAGGGGTTTGGAAAGAGTCCAGCCAACCGGACAATCGAGCGGCGCACGCCCCGGCCCCGATCAGGCAGGACCGCGGGAGCAGCCGGTCAAAGCAGGAAGCGCCCTGATCGGCGGAGTGGGTATGGCTATAGTCTTGACGGAAGCGATCCGCTACGGAATCAGAAGCGCGAAGGGAATGATGGAACGTGAGCATGCGGGTAACCGATGACCAGGTAGCGACGTTGCGCGCTCAATTGAAGGGCAACCTCACGGAACATCGCAGACTTCTGCGGGAACTTGACCCAGACGAAGCAAATGTAGGCTACGCAGCACTGATCGCCGCTGCCTTCATCGAGGCTGCCGAGCGCCGCTTCATAAGGAACGGCAAAACAGCCGACGAGTCCGAAGTAATCGAATTCGTGGCGCGAGTCCGGGAGACGGACGACGAAATGCCGGAAATAATTAACCCTGAACTCGCAGAAAGCATGATTATGCATCTGCTCGAAAAGGGAACCACCATCGAAGCGGACGAGAACACGAAGCTCGGCCACCAGATCGTGCTGTTGACCTTCATGATAGGAGAAGAGAAACTCAACGAATCCGAACTCGAAGAATTTCTGTCCAGCGCCCGCTCTCTCGCCGATGAGTTGATCGAGTAGATGGACTACTCACGTGTTCGGATCCGCGAGGAGAACATCCTCGCGCTGCGGTCGTTTCTGCTGGAGGGACCGGAGGCGTGGCTGCCCCTCCAGGATCAGATGCAGAAGGACGACGAGACCGCGGCAGGATACATGTCGCTGCTGTTCGGAGCGTTCAACGTCGCGGTCTACCGAAAGTTCTCCCCGACCTACACGGTCGGCCAGATCGTCCGCTTCGTCGCCGACTTGCGCTCCCGGCTCGGCAAGGACGCACACCTGGTGCACCCACTCGTCGCCGAGGACCTGATCCGCCGCGCACTCAGCGCTCCCCCACCGAAGGACGGCGGCCCCGACGAGGTGTTGCCCGTCCTCCAGGCACAGGTGCTCATCCTGATGCACCTCGTCGACGAGGCCGACTTCGACCGCGCAGGCCTCGAACAGTTCATCGACGACACCGTCACCTTCACCGAGAAGTGGCTCGCCACCCGCCGAGCCGAATCCACCGAGGTCACAGACCAGGTATCGCCACAGCCGACCCCGTCCAGGAACGAATAGACGCAGGTGAAACGCTTGGGCTCCTACGAACACCCGATTGTGGGCGGCAAGTTCGGGCGATTGGGGTTAGCATTCGGGGAAGCGAGAGGCGTCTGGTAACGCAGATCGAATGGGAGTTCCTGTGGCGGAAGAGGTTTCTGGCTCAGAGTGGCCGAGCGACCACGCACCGTCCGCCGACCTGCGGACCGACGTGCCTCATTCGGCGCGCATGTACGACTACTACCTCGGCGGTAAGGACAACTTCGCCGCCGACCGGGAAGCCGCCGAGAAGGTGCTGCAGATTTTCCCGGACGTGGCCGTCGGCGCCCGCGCCAACAGGCGATTCCTCGGCCGCGCCGTGCGCTTCGCGGCCGGGATGGGCATCCGCCAGTACGTCGACATCGGCACGGGCATCCCCACGGCCGAGAACACCCACGAAGTCGCCCAGTCGGTCGCTTCGGACTCCCGCGTCGTCTACGTCGACAACGACCCCATCGTCCTGACGCACGCGCGTGCGCTGCTCGCGGGCACCCCTGAAGGCCGAACCGCATACCTCGACGCCGATTTCCGCGACCACGAGCGCATTCTGTCCGCGCCCGAGACGTCCGCGCTCATCGACTTCAAGCAGCCGGTGGCCCTGCTCACCGTCGCGCTGCTGCACTTCATCCCCGACGCCGACGACCCGGGCGCCATCCTGGAGCACTACAAGGCCGCCATGCCGCCCGGCAGCGTGATGATCTTCTCCCACGCCACGACCGACCTGGTGGACGACTCGGAGGAGTCCAGGGCCGTGGTCCGCGCCTACACCGGCGCCGGCGTGGGCCTGACCCCGCGATCCCGCGACCGGATCACGGAGTTCTTCGCCGGCTGGGACCTGGTCGAGCCCGGCGTCGTCCCGGTCACGGAATGGCGCCCCGACGGCAATCCCGACGACGCCGCCCTGAAGGCGTCCCAAGCCGGAGCCTTCGGCGGAGTGGCGATCAAGCCGGCCTGACCCACTCCGCGGTGTCACGCCGGTCAGAGCATCGTCTCAATTGCCATCAGGACATGGCACCGCACCTAGCCGGCATCGTCTGCCTCACGAATCAGACGCCCCAGCCGTCCACTCGAACGCCCCAGGCGGGTCCACTAACCGCAGCAACGCTCTCACCAGCGCGCCGAGCGACATAGGTCATTGCGCCGCCCTACCGCGAACCCGGCGCTCTATTCGGACGAGCAACTCACCGAAGCTGCCGACCAGCATGCCGGACGAGCCGATGATGAACAGCCAGACCCCGGTCGGCTCAAGATTCGCGTACAGGAACAGCACGCTGCCCACGACGAAAGTGAGGTTTCCGAAGATCCCGATACCGAGATGGATCCACGGGAACTCCTCCAGGAAGCTCCTCACACGTGAACGCTGCACCGAACACCATCACAACGAAGCGACATCATCCCTGGTCACTGTACTGATCAAGCGTCCAGCACAAACGAACGCAGCAGGCGCGCCGCCAATCCCACCACTGCCCCGCCACCAACTGTCCGGTTTGGTCGGGTCCCCTGTGGCGAGGTCGTCAGCCTCGCCTTCGCCGTCATCGCTGGTGGAAACGGGCGGGTCGGCGGCTGGGAAGGCCAGGTGGGCATCGGCGACCATGGTCAAGTGCCGGTACCAGGCGATGCACTTGCGGACCGGGTAGTGATCGAAGCCGACCTCGCTCTTGGTGGCCTGGAAGCACTTCTCGGCGCTCCAGCGGGGTCCGGCCACCCGCGCCAGCGCAGGAAGGCCGACCGGCCGGTTTGCCCGGCATCGGTAAAAGGCAAGGTCAGTGGGGTAGCTGATCGACCGGCGGGCCAGCACCCTCGTGTTCGCCCTTCTCGATCCACGCCGAGTCGTACCAGCGGCGACCCTTGGCCCCGTTCCCGCACGAGCGCCGCTGCCAGGACGCCTCACTCATGGCTGCGGTAGCGGGATCCTGGTCCGTGCGCTGCCGAGCACGGAAAGATAGTCGCAGCAGACCGTGAAGAAGTAGTTCACGCCCAGAACCCCGCCCACGTCACCGAGCCGCTCGACACTTGGGCCCGCAGCGCGTCCGCCACCTGGTCGGCGTCCCAGCGGGCATGGTTGAGCAGCCGCTGCCTCCCGTCAGGAGTGGCCTCCCCGGCGAACTCCGCCAGTGACCAGCCGTTCTCGCGCTCCAGCCCGTTCAACAGGCCCAGCAGTTACCAGCGGGCCCGCACCCTGGGCTGCCGTCGGCCGAAGAACGGAGCCACCACCTACGCGAACGGACCAGGCCACCTGCCCGGGTCGACATCTTCCACAGTGGGCGGCACGGCCACCGCCGATCGTCTGGTCTCAACACACACACGATCACAGCGGTGGCCGTCTCACACCCCTGCTTCGATCGGACCGAGATCTCCAAGTGCGGCTGGAGTATTAGGGCCCGCGATTCCCCGACGCGCGTTGCCTGTACGGCTCAATGTGGGGCGTCGGGGATGCGGTAGGCGGCACGGGACGGTGCTCAATCTGCTGCGTCGAGGACCTCGTGGAGTTTTTGGGCGAAGGCTTCGGGTTGACCGGTTTGGCCGAACTCGCCGCCCAGGAAACCGCCGTGGTGGCTGGGGAACACCGTGGCCTTCTGGCCTAGCTGGTCGGCGGTCGCCACAGCGGTGCGTCCGGTGAAGGTGTTCCCCGTCTCCTCGCCCACTGCGATCACTATCCGTGTCGGCGCCGAGGTCAGCGCATCGAGGTCGAGCCGGTAATCGGTGACCGCCCGGGAACGGTCGGACAGCAGCGGATCGTCGCGGCTGCCGTCGTCCTCGGTCGGGAAGCCGAACGCGGCCGGATCCGGGGCGGGCTGGGCGAAGTAGTCGTCGGTGAACTCACCCTGCCACAAGGTCATGGCCATGAAGGCGGCCATGCCCGCGCCCCAGCCCTTGGCCTGGTAGACGTCCCGGACGCCGGCCAGGGCGCGCTCGGCGGCCGCGGCGTCGGGGAGCACCGACATCAGCGGCGGCTCGTGCGCCACAAGGGTGGTCACGTCTTGGGGGTGGGCCGTCACCAGGGCGAGTGCGGTCACCGCGCCGCCGCTGCTGGCGAAGACGTCCACCGGGCCCGCGTCGAGCGCCTCGATGAGCGCGTGCAGATCGGCGGCCTGGGTCTGTGGGCGGTGGTCGTCTCGGCCGTCCTTGCGGATGCTGCGGCCCAGGCCGCGCGGGTCGTAGGTGACCACGGTGCGGTCGGAGAAGTGGGACGCAAGCGTGCCGAAGCCCTCTGCCGTCATGGGCTGACCGATCATGAGCAGCGGGGGGCGCCCGTCAGCGGTCGGCAGCGGGCCACGGACGTCGTAGACGAGGTCGACCTCGGGTGTCTGGAGAGTGTGTGTAGCCAT
>NZ_DAHVQP010000030.1:0-7592 GCF_027317685.1 Saccharomonospora sp. | reverse complement strand
CACGTTCGAACTAATCGCGCCACCATCGCAGGCCCAGGGCCTGCCAGGGCCAAAGCGGCCCAAGCAGAGGAAGCCCAAACCAGCTCCCAAGAATCAGCCCGAACTCATCCACGTGGAGGCAGCATGACCGACCGCACCGAGACCGTCCTCAACCGCATCGACGCCACCCTGTCCGCCTGCGTCTGCGGCCAACCCATCCCCGAGACCGGCCCCTCCCTCGACTACTGCACCGAGGCATGCCAATACGAATACACCGCCGCAATCGTCGGGGCCGAACCCGACCCCGAACTGACCTACCCACTCCCGCCCGCCGAAACCAACGGCCACGCCATCAACACCGAAGCCAACACCTGGATCACAGACACGGCAGCGGACTACGAAGAGGAACCCCTCGCCGATGTCATCGCCCGCGCCATCAACGCCGCCGCGAACGAGAGCATGGACCGCGTCGCGCACATCCTCGCCACCCAACCTCACGCCGCCGAAGCTGTCCACGAAGCACTCGCCCGCGGACGACTCCTTGACACGCTCGTTGCGACCGTCCCCGACCAGGTAGACGCCTACCTCGACGCCTGCGACAACGACCCGCGCATCGCCCTCGAATACGCGCAGGCCGGTATCCCGCCCGCCACGATCCCCACCCTCCGAACAAACGGCATCACCGCCGCACAGGCCGCGATCGCCATCAACAGGAGCACCACATGAGCGCCTACAACTGGCGGTACCTCCCGAAAGGGACGGTGAAACACGCGCTCAGCACCGTCAACCCGGACACCATCACCGCCGAATGCGGCGTGTACACCTTCGACTGGTGGCACGGCACCGGTTCACAGACCGAGTACGAGCGGGTCGATGCACTGCCGCCGTGCAAGCGCTGCGTGGTGAAGGCGGGAGCACCCCGATGAGCGAACGCACCTGCCCCGCACAGACCGGGCCCGTCTGGAAGCTCGGCGGCGAGCCCTGCGGTTGCCGGCTCCCCGCCGGGCACGAAACCGAACCACCACACCAGATCGACGGCATCAGCTCGCGCACTCACCAATGCGACTGCGGTTCCTGGTGGGCCGACTCAATTCGCCGAGACGCCAGCAAAGGAGAGCCGAAGTGAACAACGCCGACGAACTACCACACCTGGTCGAAATACATGATCGCGAAAAATGCAACGTGCGAACCTGCCCAGGGTACTCCGTAGGACACCTCCTTACCTGCCCTGAACAGCTCAATCAATGCCCCTACCAGAAAGCCGCAGTCGAAGGGATCTCGTCACTCCCCCCAGGCCGCTACGAGCTGCACCTCGACGCAAGCCGGGGCATAGCAGTCGCAGCAGACAGCGAATACCAACCGCCGGAGACGATCCGCCTACCAACAGGGTGGACTCTGCTCACGGATAAAACCCCCGTCCGGGCAGACCGTGCCCGAGACTGGGCACGGTACGCCCGGCCACTCCCAGGAGCCGATGTCTCCCGTTTCTTTCGCGAAGCTGTCGATGGAGGGTTCATCAGTGAGTCAGAAGCCGCCGAATACAAAGAGCGTCACGAACGGCTTTGCCGTGAAGAGGCCAAGACCAACGGCGCATTCCAATGCAACACCTGCAACGGTGCACCCCCGGCCGGGTTCACCTGCTCCACCTGCGGGAAGGGTACTCAATGACCACCGATGACATCTGCTGCGACCACAGCGACCAGATCATGAACCGACTCGACCGCGCCATCGAACTCCTCGAAGACCTCCACCAGGCACGGAAACCCCGCCCCGAGGACATCGAAATCGAACTCTGCTCACCGGAGATGCGACGAACCGCCTCCACACTAGGAAGGAACAAGCATGAGCAACTTCAATTCGACCCCGCGTGACGGGATCATGACCATCACGCCGGATATCGCCGCTGACTGGCTGGAGCACCGCAACAAGGGCAACCGGCACATCTCTACCGCCATCGTCAAACAGTACGCCGATGCGATGCGCGAAGGCCGATGGATGATTACCCATCAAGGCATCGCCTTCGACGAGAACGGCAACCTGCTTGACGGACAGCACCGCCTCTGGGGGAGCGTCGAAGCCGGAGTCGCCTTCCAGGCCATGGTGACCGTCGGCGTCCCACGCGAGACCTTCGCCGTCCTCGACACTGGACGCAGACGGCAGGCGAGCCAACTCATCGATGGCAAGCACCGCACGATGGTCGCCTCCGCAGCCCGCATCCTGGCCTACTGCGACGGCGCCATCGGCCCTGACGTGCAGCTCCAAGGCGGAATCGTCCCCAACAAGATCGACAACGACATCATCGTCCAAACAGTTGGGCGATGGACCGAACTCGCTGAGTGGGCCCCGGCCGTAAACGTGGCCTACAGATCCGCTCGCATTCTCCAATCATCGCACCTGGCTGTCATCGCCCAGGCTGCTCGAACACCCTATGGAGAACTCATCAGCTCATGGTTCGACGGCATCAACACCGGCGCCGGACTCGCTGCTGACGACCCCCGACTGGTGCTACGAAACCGATTCATCCGAGGAGCGGACATCACCGGCGGCGGATCGATCCGCATGGCCCGGTCGTATCAGCTGGTCGTCAAGGCGTGGAACGCTCACGCGCTCGGCAAACCAGTCCGGACGCTGAAAATCATGCCTGACCAAAAGATCCCAGTAGTCGTCGGTCTCGAAGAGAGAGTGGCCGACCGGTAGCCCTTATCCGGTGGCGGCTCCACACCGGGGCCGCCACTATCCACAGACTCAGACCCAAGGAGGCTCCGCTAGACGATCTCCTATCTCCAGAGCGCCTCCCGCATGTCTAAAAGTCCAGGAACCCCCTCCCGACCGTCCCCAGGAGGACCCAATGAGCACCGAGAACCGATGCGTGATCTGTCCCGTCTACGGCTACGAACCCGCCCACTGGGAACAGCCCTACGCCTGCCACGAATGCCGGTCCCGCCTCGCCCGCCAACTCGTCCAGATCAGCGACGAATGGCTGGCCCTCGACGCCACACCCGGCAGCGGAAGAACCGAACGCATCACCGGCACCCACGAACAACCCATCGGGGCACGCATCGCCGTCCTCGACCAGATGCTCACCATCTGGAACTCCGACGAACCGATCCGGGAGAACATCCCGGACCAGGTCGGCGACACCCCCGCCACTGTCGTCCTCGACCTGATCGCCGACGAGTGGCGCGAACACCGAGCCCGCGACGGCTACAGGGAGCACCGCCCCATCCCGACCGTCCCCGTCCTCACCCACTGGCTCCGCGACCGCCTCGAATGGGCCTGCACCCACCTACCCGACTCCATCGACTCCCACGCCGACGAGGTCCGCCGCCTCGCCGGCAGGCTCCGGGCCTTGAACGGCAACACGAAGGCGAAGACCTAACCTATCCCGGCCGAGCCGTGCAAGCATTGCGGGCACATCGCCCTCGTGAGGGTCGACGGCCGGGTCATGTGCACCAACTGCTCCCAGTACTCCGGGCAGTGGGTCGATGCGATCGCCGGGGCCGTAGCCAAGATCAACGACCAGGAGGCAGCATGAAGCTGTTCAGGCGCAAGAAGCCTCGACGAATCACCGAAGTAGATGAGGCCGAAGCCATCTACCGGAATCACTCGAACGAATGCTGCGCCTCCACGTGCCCGTGCGGCAGGCCCGTTGAGGTGATCGTCTCGTACCACCGGAACCCGTTCAAGGTGGCCGAGTTCTGGACCTGCCGAGAACACCAGGGGGCGAAAGGCTGGGAACGAGCGAAGAGCCACTCCTCGCGCCCGCTTCATGCCCGCCCGAACCCGTGCATCGGATGCGGAGTGGAACGGATCTGCCACGGGCACCTCCTGTACGTGTCCGGGAGCGAGGAGTGGATCTGCGAGATTCCTCCAGCTCGACAAGCCGCCTGACCAGCAGAAAGGTAGAATGAACCATGGCCGAACGATTCAAACTCAAGCGGCACGAATGCCCCCACCAGCGTTACACCCGCGTCGAAGACACCACCATCGACGACAGCAAACCGCACTTCCAGATCTGGTGCGCTGACTGCGGCGAAGACCAAATGGCGCTCCCTGAGTTCCTCCGCGCCCGGCTCGACGAAGATCGGGAACAGGCTCTCGACCGCAGGCACGAACCGCTCCGGTACGGGGTCGACCAGGTCACCGAACGCACGCTCAGCGACCGCGCCCTGCACGAAGCCGAAGCTAAGCGAATTCTCGTGGACGAGTACGTGGACTTCCTGTCGCTCACGGGTGATCCCATCGACGACCGGACGCAGCAGCGCTTGACGCTCAGGTACGCCCTTGAAGTCCTAGCTGGCGTCTATGCCGGGCGCAAGGACTACCAGGACTCGTGGGCGATCATTGAGGTGGACCAGCCGTGACCGACCCAACCGACTACAACAAGCGAATGACCGAACTGCTCACCAAACTGGGCATCCCAACCGACCGGGTGATGCAGGATCCCGGTTTCGAAGTCCATCTCGGCGGCGTGGTCCTGACACCCCGGTTCTTCATCGACGTCGAGACTCTGACCGACGAACAACGCGGAGCACTGTGGGCTGCCACGGGGGCCCAGTTTCCGCTTGGGAGCCGACCGTGAGCAAGCGAGACCCTGAAGCATTCCCCTTCACCACGCCCGAAGGTTCCGACGCACGGATGTTCATCCAGTGGAAGGGCACCGACGTGTGCATGGACTTCTACTGCGAATGCGGCGCCCACGTCCACGGCGACGGCTACGGCGCCTACAACGTCGAATGCGGCGCCTGCGGAGCGTTCTACGAGATGGGCACACAGGTCATCGCGAAGAAGGTCGACCAGCCAGACGGGGTCTGCCTGTACCTCGAAGACGACGAGCCTGACAACACCCCGCCCGAGACCGTGACCTTCGCCAGGGGTCAGGAAGGGACCGTCATAGCCGCCCTGGGCGATAAGAAGCTCGTCTGGACCGAAGGAGAACGGCCGTGACCAAGGAGCGCGCCGAAGCGGCGCTTTTCGCCGAATGTGCGTTCACCGTCCGAGAACCAGCCGAAGACGGCCAGTTCCACTACGAACGCATCTGGGTCGACGGCCGAGAATCCGACGGCCGCATACACACCGCACACCCGCCCGTCGTTGGCGACATCATCGGCCTGCGGGACCGCCATACAGGTCGTGACGGCATGTTCGAAGTGGTCATGCGCCAGTGGAGCCACGCGGGCTACCTGTCGGCTGCGTGGCCGTACGGAGATCCGAGGCCGAACTCCGGCCCCATGGTCGAGATCATCGTTGTGCCCGCCGAGGGCGTGTTCCGCAACGCAGCGCCCATCCCAGATGACGAGGACCAGACGTGACCGAGCAGCAGCACGACTACCAGTCCATGTACGAGGACGCATGGGACGGTTGGTACCGCGAGGCGTCTGAGGACGCAATGCGCTTCGTCCAGGGCCTGTACCCGATCGCCGAACCGCACGAATGGCCGCCGCCGGACACCTGCGAGCCCACCATCGCCCCGCTCACCGGCGCCGAAGACGACAAGACCCACGCCGAGCAGCTCGCCGCCGCCGAGACTGAAGCTCGCCGCCTCGAATCCGAGGTTGCACGAGCGTTCGGGATCTCCCCCGCAACCGCCGCCCGATTCAGCCTCAGACCCACCGGCATCCAGTTCGTACAGCCTGACGGACACATCTGGTGGTTCCCAAGACACGGACTCACGCCCGAGCAGGAGCAGGCCGTTGTAGACCTCTTCCAGCACTTCCCCCAACGCGTCTGGACGTCAATGCCATGACCATCACCTACGCCGTCAAGATCGACAAGACCAACCCGTATCTCAACGACCCCGACGCGATCCAGTACCTCGCCGAACACGCCGACCCCGCCATCCCATACCGCAAGCTCCAGAGCGTCCCGGCCGCATACGCCAGCCTCGTCAAGCGCGACGACACCGGCGAGTGGGAGCCGGTCAACGGCATCGACCTCCACGGCATCGGGATGCGCGCGAAGCACGAGATCATCCTGAAGCGCGCCATCGTCGACGGGTACGGGTGGGCACGATGCATATGCGGCTGGGAGTACGAGGAGAACTACCGCCGCGGGCTCGCCGCACCCGACTACGCAGCCGCCGCCGAGCGGCACATGGCCGACGTCGACGCCCGCATCACCCGGTTCCGGGAACTGCTCCAGTACGTCTCGCGCACTCCCGCACAGGAAGCGTGCCCGCACGCCGACGACGAGACCCGTTACAACAACCCCAGCAAGAAGGAATGGCGCTGCCGCGACTGTGGGCTCCACATCCAGTGGGACCTCGATA
Organism: Saccharomonospora sp.; assembly: GCF_027317685.1. Taxonomy (NCBI): domain Bacteria; kingdom Bacillati; phylum Actinomycetota; class Actinomycetes; order Pseudonocardiales; family Pseudonocardiaceae; genus Saccharomonospora; species Saccharomonospora sp. Next base: position 1,345 of record NZ_DAHVQP010000030.1, on the reverse strand, counting down.
TCGCAGGGACGTTGTGGTGGCCGTGACCGTCTCCATCACCGGGTTCATCACGGCCCGACTCGAAGAGGATCACTACCGCGCATACCAAGCCCAGGGACTCCTCGGGACGCCCACCCCATGGTGGACATGGCGACACCTCAGAAACCGTTTCGGGACGTCGATCACCCGCGCTGACGCCCAGCACATCGGACACCACGGCCCGGCCCGCGTTCTCCGCGAGGTTGAAGCCAAGCGGCACATTCTCGCCGACCACAGCACGCCTCACACCGTCGTGGATGGATTCTGCACCGAATGCGGCCGAGAGGTCGACAAGAACCACCATGGCGGGGACTGGTGCAGCTGGCACGGAGACCACGCCTGCCCGACCGTGCGGTCCCTCGCCGCCGCCTGGTCTGACCATGAGGACTACAACACCGACTGGAGCGCCACATGACAGGGCGACCGAAGCGCGTGACCGGTCCAAGCGGGACGCATGTTGCTTCCAACGTGCGGAGACTCCGGGCCGCCCTCGGGTGGTCGACCTACAAGGTGTCAACGATGCTGAAAGAGTCTGGTCGGCCGATCGCGGCCTCGTCGATTACCAACATCGAGGCTGGGCGGCGGCGGGTAGACGCTGACGACCTGGTCGCGCTCGCTGTTGTGTTCGACGTCAACCCGTCGGCGCTCCTGTTTCCCCTCGGCGACACCGGCACTATTGAGCTGACCGGCGGCGGTTCGGTGGCCGCAACCACCGTGTGGGAGTGGGCCGATGGTGAACGGCCCCTCCGTCTGGCCGAGGACACCGCCGAACAGACCGAACAGCAGGCACGGTTCCTCCGCCTCGCAAGGCCAGCCTCACGCCGCCAGGCAGGCATGGACCACATCCGAACCGCTCTCAACACCAGACGAGCCTAGACACTGTCGAGGTGCGCGAGATCTACCGGCAATCGCGGCGGCTGGAGCCCGTGCCCTCGAATTTCCCGCCGCGTGACTTGGATTTGCTGCTCATAGAACCCCCGCAGGCGGTCACCCCACTTAGCTTGTGATTCTTCGGGAAGGTCTTCAAGCTCAGGGATCATTGGAGGACGCCCCCCGATCCCCCCTGCCATCACCTTAACCAGTGTCGATGCCCGGCCCCATTCGGCCACTTGGTGCTCATGTCGACGGAACAACCGCACTGGAATAGCAGAATTCCCCCACAGCAAGTCTTCGAACCAGGACGGCTGAGCCTCCCCCGTGAACCACTTCGCGGCCTCCCACGGGGTCGCAGCCTTCCCCGGCAACACCTCGATCTCGGTATCGTCCCCGATCGGGAACATCAGCAGCACCGCCGGCACACGGAGAGCGTGAGACAGGATGAACAGTT
>NZ_DAHVQP010000022.1:0-107530 GCF_027317685.1 Saccharomonospora sp. | reverse complement strand
GGATCAAACTCTCCAACAATGAACTTGATCCGACGACTCAAACAGTCATCTCAAAGAAACCCACAAAAGGGCACAAAAAATCACTACTAGCTGACAATCACTAGCACACTGTTGAGTTCTCAAACAACACACAAAGTATGTCCTGGTTATCTCCCCAGAGGCACACCGCACCGCAACAACCACAACGGATTACAGTCACGGATTGCGGCCCCTCACCTGGGAGGCCGACCAGTTACATTACCCGGTGCGTTCCGCGCTGTCAAACCCTCTCAGGTCTGACCCGCTCGCCCCGGTCGTCCCTGGCGACAAAGAGAAGATTACACACCCCCAAAACCCACCCAAACAGGGGGGTCCCCAAACCACAAAACCCCAGCTCAAAGCGCTTTATCCCGCCGAGCCTCGCTGATGCGCCCCTCAGAGCACCGGGAGCAGAGTCCGAAGCTCGTACGGAGTCACCTCGCTGCGGTAGTTGTCCCACTCGACCCGCTTGTTGCGGAGGAAGAAGTCGTAGACGTGCTCACCGAGCGCCTCGGGCAGCAACTCGGAGCGCTCCATCTCCCCCAAGGCCTCACCCAGGTTCTGCGGCAGCTCCGGGTACCCGGCGGCCTTGCGCTCGGCGTCGGACAGGCTCCAGATGTTGTCCTCGGCGGGCGGGGGCAGCTCGTAACCCTGCTCGATGCCTTTCAGCCCGGCCGCGAGGATCACCGAGTACGCCAAGTACGGGTTACACGCCGAATCCGGAGTGCGGATCTCCACGCGACACGACGACGCCTTGCCCGGGGAGTACATGGGAACCCGCACCAACGCCGAACGGTTCGCCCTACCCCACGACACCGTTGTGGGAGCCTCCCCGCCCTGGATGAGTCGCTTGTACGAATTCACCCACTGGTTCGTGACCGCGGAGATCTCCCGCGCATGGTGCAGCAGGCCCGCGACGAACGCCTTACCGGTGGCGGACAGCTCGTACGGATCCTCCGGGCTGTGGAACGCGTTTCGATCCCCCTCGAACAGCGACACGTGCGTGTGCATGCCCGACCCGGGCTGATTACTGAACGGCTTGGGCATGAAAGTGGCGCGCACGCCCTGCATGAGCGCGACCTCCTTGATGACGTAGCGGAACGTCATCACGTTGTCGGCCATCGTCAGCGCGTCCGCATAACGCAGATCGATCTCCTGCTGACCTGGCGCGCCCTCGTGGTGGGAGAACTCGACGGAGATCCCCATCTCCTCCAAAGCCTCGATGGCATGGCGGCGGAAATGAGTGGCCGTGGCGTGACTGGCCTGATCGAAGTACCCACCGTTGTCGGCGGGCTCGGGCTCCCGCCCGTCCATAGGCAGGTTCGCCAGGAGGAAGAACTCGATCTCCGGATGCACATAGCACGTGAAACCCGCCTCGCTCGCCTTGGCGAGCTGGCGCCGCAACACATGCCGCGGATCCGCCCACGACGGCGACCCGTCCGGCATCGCGATGTCACAGAACATCCGCGCCGAATAACGCTCGCCGTCCTCGGTTTCCCACGGCAACACCTGGAACGTGGAGGGATCCGGTTTGGCGATCATGTCGGACTCGTACACCCGGGCGAAGCCCTCGATCGCCGAACCGTCGAACCCGATGCCCTCGGAGAACGCGCCCTCGAGTTCGGCGGGAGCCACAGCGACCGACTTCAGAAAACCGAGGACGTCGGTGAACCACAGTCGCACGAACCGGATGTCCCGCTCCTCCAGCGTGCGCAGCACGAATTCCTGCCGGCGATCCATGTCGCGACCCTATGCGCGCAGTGTTAAAGCCATGTTTCAAGACCGCTTCCGCCCCCTGTAGGGGTGACACCCGACCTTCTCACCACGGCGAGAAACGCCCGGATACCGTAAACCGCATGCAACTCCGCCGGCTCGCACAAGTCCTTCTCGCCGCGCTTGCCACGTCCGCTTCGCTGACGGCTTGCTCGGGCAACCCCGACAACACGGGACCGTTGCCGGAAGGACAGCGGTTGGTGGACGCGGCGGCCGAGAACCTGCGTGACCTGACGAGTGTGGCCTTCGAGCTCGACATCAGCGGAGCGATACCGGGCCTGCCAGTACGGAAGATCGAGGGCGTCGCCTCGCGGACGGAAAGCCCGAACGGCACCGCCAGCGGCGACGCCGACATGCAGCTCGAAACCGAACGCGTCCGGTACGAATTCGCCCTCGACAGTGACGTTCTCCGACTGACCGACTCGGACGGCGAGACAGTGGAGAAGGCGATGCCGGACACCTACACCCCCGCGCGCCTACTCGACCCCGAACAAGGAATGCGGCAGCTGCTCACCGAGGCCGAGGGACTCGAAACCGAGACGCGCGAGCAACTCGGCGACGTCGAGACCTACCGCGTCGACGGCGATCTCTCGCGGGAGGCGATCTCGGCCGTGGTGCCGGCCGTGCACGACGACGTGGACGTCAAGTTCTGGATCGCGGACGGCACCGACCAGCTCATGAGGATCTGGATTCAGGTGCCGCCGCGCAAGGAGAACGAGGGCGCGGTGCAGGTGCAACTGGTGCTCACCGAGCACAACACGGCCGAAGCCTCCACAGCCTCCGCTCGGCGTTCCTGAGCTCTCGACGGGATTCCCCCGCGAAACGACACCGTCCGCGCCCCCGCACTCATCCGCAGCGAGTGCCCTCCGGCGGCAGGGTTCCCTCCACGAGGTAGGCCGTGCCCGCCTCGTCGACACACTGGTTGCCCGCCGTCAGAAACGCCGTGTGCTGGGCGCCTTCGAACGTGAGCAGCCTGCCGCCGATCGCCTCGGCGAGATTGACCCCCGCCTGGTACGGAGTGGCCGGATCGTCGGTCGACGAGATCACCAGCGCCGGTGGGATGCCTTCGACGTCGGGCAGGTGAGGCTCGGATGTGTGCTCGACCGGCCAGAACGCGCACGCGTCCCTGGCCGATGACGGAGGCAGACCGGGATCGAGGAACTCGGCCAGTTCCAGGTACCGCGCCTGCGCTTCCTCGATCTTCGCCTGGTCGGTCACGGGCGGATCGTCGACGCAGCGGATGGCGACGAGTCCCTCCTGCGTGGAGGAGTACTTCCCGTCCGGGCCACGCTCGTAATACGTGTCGGCCAACGCCATCAACATGGCACCGTTGTCCTGCTTCAGACCGTTCAGCCCCTGATTGAGCGTGGGCCAGAGCTGCTGACTGTAAAGCGCCGCCACGGTGCCGGTGGTGGCGTCGTCGTACGTCAGAACCCGGCCGTCGGGCAACGTCACTGGCTCGTCCAGCAGCGGCCTGACGAGTCCCTGGTACGCCTCCACCGCCTTGCCCGAGTCCCGGCCGAGCGCGCAGTCGTTCCGGGACACACACCACTCGACGAACCTGTCGAAGGTGTTGCCGAAGCCCTCGGCCTGCCCGACGAGCGAGTCCAGCATGTCCTGCTCGGGGTCGATCGCACCGTCGAGGAGCAATGCGCGGACGTTGCCAGGGAAGGTCTCGGCGTAGGTGTAGCCGATCCGGGTGCCGTAGGAATATCCCAGGTAGGTCAGCTTCTCGTCACCGAGCGCCGACCGCATGACGTCGATGTCGCGCACCACGTCACGGGTACCGAGGTTGGCGAGCATCTCCTCCCCGTGTTCGGTGCGCTCGGCACACGAACGAGCGAACTCCTTGGCATCCTGTTCGGCGTCGGCGACGTCGTCGACACCGTCCATGCTGCTGGTGTCGGCGCGGTCGGCGTCCATCTCGGCGTCGGTGCGGCACTCGATCACCGGCTCGCTGGCGCCGATACCCCGCGGGTCGAAGCCCACGAGGTCGAAACGTTTCCCCAGCTCGGTGTTCGCGATCGTGCCCGCCAGCTGGGCCGCCGTCATCATCCCGGAACCACCCGGACCACCGGGGTTCAACACCAGCGAACCGATCCGCTGATCGGGATCGCTCGCCTGTTTGCGCAGCAACCCGACGTTGATGGTCTTCCCCTGCGGGGCCTCGTACGACAACGGCACGGTGAGCCTTGCGCATTCCAGCCCGTCGCCGGAGAAGACCTGCCGCGCCATCGCGTCGTCGGCGTACGGCTCACAGTCACCCCAGTCCAGCTGCTGGGCGTAGAAGTTCTCGAACCCCTCGGGCACCGGGCCCGCGGGTGCCTTCGTTTCCTCCGCGCCGTCCGAACCCGAACAGGCCACCGACGAAAGAAGGACGAGGCTCGCCGCCAAGGACAGGTAGCGTTTCCTGGTGCGCACGACTGTGATCGTGCCATTGTCAACGGGGAACCGGGGCACTCCCGGCTACGTTGGGCGTGGCGGGTTGGCATGGCCGTGCCGAGCAGAGGAGGACCACAAGGTGGCGTTGTTGAGCCGGGTCGGAACGAAACTGAAACGGCTGCTGTCGCGCCCTGCCAGCGTGGACCTGGCGCGGTACGAAGCCCTCCTCCCCCGCATCGGTGAGCTGGAACCCGAGCTGGAGAAGCTGTCCGACACCGAACTCACCGAACGCGCGGCCGAGCTCAGAAACGCCGAGAAGGCTCCCGACAATCCCGACGACGTGTTGGTCGAGGTGTGTGTCCTGGGCCGCGAGGCCGCGCGGCGCACGTTGGGAGAACGCCCCTTCGACGTGCAACTGCTGGGCACGATGGGACTGCTCACCGGGCACGTCGTGCAGATGGCCACCGGTGAGGGCAAGACGTTGGCGGGCGCGCTGGCCGCCGCCGGATACGCCCTTCAGGGCAAACGGGTGCACCTCATCTCGGTGAACGACTACCTCGCTCGCCGCGACGCGCAGTGGATGCGCCCCGTCTACGACGCGCTCGGTGTGTCGGTGGGCTGGGTCGAGCCCTCGTCGACCTCCGACGAACGCCGGGACGCCTACCACAGTGAGGTCTGCTACGGCGCGGTCAGCGAGATCGGCTTCGACGTGCTGCGCGACCGGCTCGTGACGTCGGTGGACGACCTCACGCAGACGGAACCGGAGGTCGCCATCGTCGACGAAGCCGACTCGGTGCTCGTGGACGAAGCGCGGGTTCCGCTGGTGATGGCGGGCTCGGTGGACGCGGGCGTGGCCGACGAGGAGGTCGCGCGGATCGTGGGCCGGCTCAGGGAAGGCCTGCACTACGAGACCGACCCCGACGGCCGTAACGCGTGGCTGACGGCGGCGGGTGCCTCGGTGGTCGAGAAAGCGCTCGGCGGCATCGACCTCTACGGCGAATCGGGCTCCGACCGCCTCGCGGCGGTGAACGCGGCCCTGCACGCACACGCGCTGTTGACGAGAGACGTCGACTACCTGATCCGAGACGGCAAGGTGCAGCTCGTCAACGCCTCTCGGGGCCGAGTGGCCGAGTTGCAGCGATGGCCCGACGGCCTCCAGGCCGCCGTGGAGGCGAAGGAACAGCTACCGCCGTCCGAACACGGCGAGATCCTCGACTCGATCACCGTGCAGGCCCTGATCGCGCGGTATCCGCAGGTGGCGGGGATGACCGGCACGGCCGTGGCCGTGGCCGAGCAGCTGCGCGAGTTCTACAAGCTCGAGGTCGCGGTCATCCCGCCGAACACCCCGAACATCCGAGAAGACCAGCCGCACCGCGTGTTCGTCACTCCGCGCCACAAGCTCAGGGCGATCGTGGAGGAGATCCGCCAGGTGCACGAGACCGGCAGGCCGATCCTGGTGGGCACCCAGGACGTGGCCGAGTCGGAGGAGCTGGCGGAGAAGCTACGCAAAGCCGGCCTGGAATGCGTGGTGCTCAACGCGCGCAACGACGCCGAGGAGGCCTCGGTGATCGCCCAGGCCGGTGTCCACGGCGCGATCACGGTGTCCACGCAGATGGCGGGCCGGGGCACCGACATCCGGCTCGGCGGCGCCGACGGCGCGGACGCCGAACGCGTGGCGGAACTCGGCGGGCTCCACGTCATCGGCACGGCGCGCTACCCGAGCAGCAGGCTCGACGACCAGTTGCGTGGCCGCGCGGGACGACAGGGCGATCCTGGCAGTTCGGTGTTCTTCGCCAGTCTCGGCGACGAACTGGTGCTGGCACACGCCCCCGACATCCCGGACGGCATCCCCAGCGACCCGGACACGGGAGAGATCACGGACGCGGCGGCTCATCGGCAGATCAACCATGCCCAACGTGTCGCCGAGGGCGTCGACCTGGAGATACACCGCAACACGTGGCGATACACCAGGCTCATCGAGCACCAGCGCGCCGAGCTGCTGACCTACCGCGACGAGATACTGCGCACCGAGAAGGCCACCGCGCTGCTGCGGGAGGCCGAGCCGGACCGGTGCGCCGAGCTCGCCGAATCGGTGGGCGAGGACACGCTCGATCGCGTGTGTCGCGAGATCGTGTTGTTCCACCTGGACCAACTGTGGGCCGATCACCTGGCTTTTCTGACCGAGGTGCGCGAAACCATCCACCTGCGGGCGCTGGCGAAGGAGGCCCCGCTGGACGAGTTCCACCGCACGGCCATCCCGGCGTTCCGCAAGATCCGCGACGAGTTGGAGAAGCGCTCGGCCAAGACACTGGTGAAGGCCGACGTCGCCGATGAGGGGATCGACCTGGCCCGGGCCGGGGTGCGGAGACCGACCTCCACGTGGACCTACCTCGTGCAGGACAACCCGTTCGACTCCGACGCCGAACAAGCACTCAAGAAGGTGAGGAGCACACTGCGCAAGAAGCGCTCCTGACCGGGTGGGTGAGAATGAGGGCATGCCACAACTGCGCATCGCCCTGGCCCAGGTGAACACCACCGTCGGTGACCTGAGCGGCAACTCCGACCTCGTCGTCGAGTGGACACGGCGGGCCGCGGCGGAGGACGCCCACGTCGTGGTCTTCCCCGAGATGACGCTGCCGGGTTACCCGGTGGAGGACCTCGCGCTGCGGAGCGCGTTCACCGAGGCGTCCCGAACGGCCGTCACCGAACTCGCCCGCACCGTGGCCGACGCCGGGTACGGCGATGTCTGCGTCGTCGTCGGCTACCTCGACGCCGACGAGGGTGGACCCCGTAACGCCGTCGCCGCGTTGTACCGGGGCGAGGTCGTGGCCACGCAGTACAAGCACCACCTGCCCAACTACGGCGTGTTCGACGAGCGCCGGTACTTCGAACCGGGCACAGCGCTCACCGTGCTGCGCGTGCACGGCGTCGATCTCGGCATGGCGATCTGCGAGGACCTGTGGCAGGAGGGCGGCCCCGTGACGGCACTGGGCGCATTCGGCGTGGACCTGGTGCTCGCGCCGAACGCCTCGCCGTACGAGCAGGGCAAAAGTGACATCCGGCTGCCGTTGGTGACTCGACGTGCCGCCGAGGCGAAGGCCCCGGTGGTCTACACCAACCTAGTCGGCGGGCAGGACGACCTGGTGTTCGACGGTGGATCGATCATCGTCGACGCGGACGGGGTGCTGCTGGCCCGGGCGCCGCAGTTCACCGAACACCTGCTCGTCGTGGACCTCGACCTGCCGGAGCGGCGGCGAACGAGGAGCGAGACCGGGGTGGAGGGTTTCGCCGTGCGGCACCGCGTACTCAGCGACACGCCGCTCGACCCCTACCCGGTCACGTACCGGCCCGAGCTCGCCGAACCGCTGTCCGACGAGGCGGAGATCTGGTCGGCCCTGGTCACGGGCCTACGGGACTACGTCCGCAAGAACAACTTCCGTTCGGTCCTCCTCGGATTCTCCGGTGGGATCGACTCGGCCGTGGTGGCCGCGCTCGCCGCCGACGCGCTCGGAGGCGACGCCGTGCACGGGGTGTCGATGCCGTCGAAGTACTCCTCCGCGCACTCGCGTTCCGATGCCGCCGACCTCGCGCGCCGTCTCGGCTGCCATTTCCGGGTGGAATCGGTGGAGAACATGGTCGCGGCCTACGTCGACCAGCTTCGGCTCGAAGGGGTGGCCGAGGAGAACATCCAGGCGCGGGTGCGCGGCATGCTGCTGATGGCGCTGTCCAACCTGAATGGCCACCTGGTCCTGGCGACGGGCAACAAGACCGAGCTGGCGGTGGGGTACTCCACGATCTACGGCGATGCCGTCGGCGGGTTCGCACCGATCAAGGACGTGTTCAAGACACAGGTGTGGGAACTGGCCCGCTGGCGCAACGCGGAAGCCGAGAAACGCGGGGAGACACCACCGATCCCGCCCAACTCGATCACGAAACCACCGTCGGCGGAGCTGCGGCCCGGCCAGCTCGACACCGACTCACTGCCCGATTACGCGTTGCTCGACGACATCCTCGACAACTACGTGGGAGGCGATCGCGGGTTCGCCGACCTGCTGGAGGCGGGATTCGACGCGGAGACCATCGACCGTGTGGTGCGGATGGTGGACCGTGCCGAATACAAACGCAGGCAGTACCCGCCCGGTCCCAAGATCACCTTCAAGGCGTTCGGCCGCGACCGCAGGCTGCCCATCACCAGCGCCTGGCGTGAGGCTCACTGACCTTCTTCGTCGGAAACCGTCCTCCGGCCGGGCACGAACCCGCCTCATCCCGCCTCACCGGATCGCCGCGGTGTCCACGGCTTCAGCCACGGCGTCTCGGGCCAACCCTCGGCGGCGGCCATCAGCGGGAACGCCGTGGCACCGTCGAGGGATTCCCGGATGATGTCGGCATGACCGGCGTGCCGGGCGGTCTCCTCGATGAGATGCAACAACACCCACCGCACCGACCAGGCGTCGACGTCGTCCGGGAACCACGGCACGTCCCGCGGCACGGGCACCGGACGGCTCAGATCGTCGATGCCGACGATGATCCGCTCGGTGCGGGTGGCCACCGTCTCGTACTCGCCGATGAGGTCGGCGAGGGTTTCCCAGGGCTCCAAACGCAGGTCGTCACCGGGATCGGTGATCTCGTCCCCCACCACCAGGTCCAGCCAGGCACGTTCGGTGTGGCTGACGTGTTTGATGATGCCGCCCACACTCAGCGAACTCACCGTGGGCGTGGCCCTGATCTGCTGTTCGGTCAGCCCATACGCGGTCAGACACAGTACGTAGCGCTGCTGCGCGAGGTAGTCGAGCAGGCCCTCGCGCTCATCGGCGACCGGACCGGTCATTCCGGGCATGGCCCGACCCTCTCCCGCGCGCGATCGCGTCGAGACGCCCCGAAGGGCCGCGTGACGCCCTTGCCGAGTACATAGGCCGCGCCCACGGCGAGCAACGCGGAACCCGTGACGATCTGCACCCGCACCGCCAAGCCCACGAACCACCCGAGGGCGAACCACCCGAGGACGATAACCACCGCCCAGGTGGCGAGCTGGATCACGAACAGCGTCCAAACGGCCGTACGCCACCGGCCGTGCCACCACGCCGCCACTATCGCGGGACTGACGAGATACTGCACGGCCGGCAACAACACCGAACCCTGGACGGTGCGTTCGACCGGCGAGTCGCACAGACCGGACGGCGTGGGCACGCATTCCGGAGGGAACGCCGCCCGTAACAGCAGGAACACGCCGGATGCGAACAGCACAGCCACGGTGAGCCTGCTCAACCAGTGCACGGGTGCGATGCGCAGCAGCGGAGGAGAGACCACGACGAAGGCGCCCCCGGCGACCCAGTCGGCGACACGGAACACGTCCCGGTACGGCTGGTGCTCGGCAAGCAGATACGCCGGGAGCACGCGCCACGGAGACAGGGCCGTGTCGAGCAGGAACTCGGCGAGAAACCCCAGATGAGCCACGGCGCCGAGAAGCATCAGCACCGCGGTGAGCCTGCGCACCGCGGGCAACGGCGGCGCGGCACGGTGCTGAGCTGACAGCATGGCGAGTTACATACCACGCATCACGCTTTCGTGGTAGTCGACCGGTCACTCTGAGCGGTCGACACGCTCGTTGTGAAGCTCGTCGCAGCGCACTTGGGGAGTATTTCAAGCCAATGGGACGCTGGTAGGCGCAAACGATCCACGACCCGGGGACCGGCGAACGGCCTCGAGGGAAGGACGGTCGACAGCGATGTCACAGGACAATGCGCAACCCGCGCCCCAGGACTCGGCGGAAACCCCCGCCCCCTACGGTGCCGCACCCGGCACACCCGCCGAATCGGCGACGCCGCCGCGTAAACGAGTCCGCATCCACCATCTGCGGGAGCTGAAAGAGCGGGGCGAGCCCTGGCCCATGCTCACCGCCTACGACACCTACACAGCCCGACTGTTCGACGAGGCGGGCATCCCGGTGCTGTTGGTGGGCGACTCGGCCGCCAACACGGTGTACGGCTACGAATCCTCGCTGCCGATCACGGTGGAGGAGATGCTGCCACTGGTCCGGGCCGTGACGCGCTCGGTGTCGAAGGCACTCGTGGTGGCCGACCTGCCGTTCGGCTCCTACCAGGTGTCCCCCGAGCAGGCCGTGGCCACTTCGGCACGGTTCATGAAGGAAGGCCGCGCCCACGCCGTCAAACTGGAGGGCGGCCGAAAGTTCGCGCCTCACGTGGAAGCGGTGACCACGGCCGGTGTCCCGGTGATGGGCCACATCGGCTTCACCCCACAGAGCGAGCACAACCTCGGTGGCTATCGCGTCCAAGGCCGCGGTGACACGGGCGACGCCCTCATCGCCGACGCTCTGGCCCTGCAGGACGCGGGCGCGTTCGCGGTGGTGATGGAGATGGTGCCCGCCGAGATCGCCAAGCAGATCACCCATGAACTGCACATCCCCACCGTGGGCATCGGGGCGGGACCGGACTGCGACGCGCAGGTGCTCGTGTGGCAGGACATGGCCGGGCTGCGCACCGGCCGCGTACCCAGGTTCGTCAAGCAGTACGCCGACCTGGCCGGAGAGCTGACCAACGCGGTGAAGACGTTCGCCGAGGAGGTACGCGGAAGGACGTTCCCCACACCCGAGCACACATTCCACTGAGCGACACTGCTATGAACGACCCGGCGCCTTCGACGGTGCCGGGTCGTCGGGTGGAAGGTGTCGAGATGTCGGAAACCGGGTCACAGACCAAGCCGGAACCGCTGTATCCAGCGATCGCTCCGCACGAACAGGGCATGTTGGACGTCGGGGACGGCAACCATGTGTACTGGGAGGTCAGCGGCAATCCCGAGGGCAAACCCGTGGTGGTGTTACACGGCGGTCCCGGTAGCGGCAGCAACCCCCTCACCCGCAGACACTTCAACCCTTCCGTGTACCGGATCGTGCAGTTCGACCAGCGCGGGTCGGGCCGCAGCACACCTCACGTGAGCGACCCCGACGTCGACCTGTCGGTCAACACCACCTGGCATCTCGTGGCCGACATGGAGAAGCTGCGCGAACATCTCGGCATCGACTCCTGGCAGGTGTTCGGCGGCTCGTGGGGCGCCACGCTCGCACTGGCCTACGCCGAGAAACACCCGTCCCGGGTCAGTGAGCTCGTGCTGCGGGGAGTGTTCACCGCCCGAGCCTCCGAGCTCGACTGGCTCTACAACGGCGGCGCCGGACACCTATTCCCCGAGCAGTGGCAGCGTTATGTGGAAGTGGTGCCGCCGTCGGAGCGGGACGACCTGCTCGCGGCCTACCGGGCACTGGTCGACGGGCCCGACCGGGCCGTGGCCGAACGGGCGGCCGTGGCGTGGAGCGCGTGGGAGGGCGCGATCGTCTCGACCATCCCCCAGCCGAGTTTCCTCGCCAGCTACAGCGCACCGGCCTTCGCGGTGCCGTTCGCGCGGATCGCGTTGCATTACTTCACGCACCGCGCATGGTTGGCCGAAGGCCAACTGCTGCGCGACGCCCACCGCCTCGCGGGTATCCCCGGCCGCATCGTGCAGGGTCGCTACGACGTCGTCTGCCCTCCGACCACGGCGTACGAACTGCATCGGGTGTGGCCGGACTCGACGTTGACCATCCTGGAGAACGCCGGACACGCCGTGACCGATCCTGGCGTGCTCATGGCGCTGCGGAACGCCACCGACACCTTCGCCGGTCGGCGATGACGACCGTGACCGCGCTATCGCGCCCCGAGGTCGGCGAAGGCCGCTGAAAGCTCCTTCCGAGCCTCGACCAACGACGGGCCGTACCAGTTGAGCAGCCGCCCGGACACCAACACGTACGGCACCCCGGGAAAATGATCGGGCCCGTCGGCGTCGGTGAACTCGTACGGCTCGTCGGGCAGGACCAACAGGTCCGCCTCTCCCCTGTCGAAACGGGCACGCAGGTCGTCCAACGTCGGCCGCGGATACCGGTCGGCGTCCTCGGGGTCGTCGGCGTAGACGTTGTGGACCCCGAGCCTGCGCAGGATGTCCCCTCCGAAGGTGTCGCGGCCCAGCACCACCCACGGTTTACGCCACACCGGGACCACAGCCCGCGCCCGTATCGACTGGGTCTCCCGCCACGTGTCCTCGGACTCGACGAGCCACGCGGGCGCCTCCACTTCGAACACCCGCGTGAACAACGTCCGCAACGACTCCAACGCCATGGGCACCGTCTCGGGCGCCGCCATCGCCCACACGGGCACGCCCGCTTCCCGGAGCCTGCGCACGTCCTCGAGGCGGTTCTCCTCCGAGTTGCCCAGCACCAGGTCGGGCGCGCAGTCGAGCACAGCGTCGACCTTCGGGTACTTCGACCCGCCCACCCGCGCCACGTCCAGGTCGGCGGGATGCGTGCAGTAATCCGTGGCCCCGACCAAGACGTCCGGCACGGTCGTGGCCACCGCCTCCGTCAGCGACGGCACCAGCGACACCACCCGCTTCGGCGGCCCGGACAGCGGAACCTCGGCACCCAGATCGTCTTTCACGCCCTGTACCCCATCAGCTCGTCGATCAGCCCGTCAACCAGCTCGTCGTCCCGCTCGTCCTCACTGCTCGTCGAAATCCTCCCCCTCCCATTCGGCCTCTTCCTTGTCGGCCCGTTTGGTACGTTCACGGGCGATCTCCAGAGCACGCCGGGCGGTGGCCTCGTCCGGGTACGGCCCCATAAGGTCGATGGCTCGCGACAACTCGCCGTGTTCGACCTCGCCGGTCCGCGTGTTGTACCACCAGCCCGACGGCGGGTTCGGGTCCTTGCGTTTGGCTGCCATGTCGTCAGCGTCGCATGGACCGCTCAACGACGGTAGCGGTACGGGATCTCCGTCGGTTCGTCACCCGTGGGGCCGAACTCCGGTTCCACCGAGTCGCCGGGTGACTGCTCACCCTCGGCTCGTGCCTCCTGGACTCCCCGGACCTCCGCTGTCTTCCCGCCGGCTTCGGCCGAGTCGTCGAACCAGCCGCGTCCACCGTCGGAACCGGTCGGCATGTCAGGCCCGGCCGACTGCGTGGGCTCCACGGACCCGGGTGGTTGCGACACCGGCGGCTGGGGCACAGACGGCTGGGACACGGGTGGCTGTGACACGGACGGCGCGGTGGGCGGTGGCGGTAGTGGCGGCGCCGTGGCAGCGCGGGTGGGAGTGGTGGTGCGCCACACCGGCTGCGGGCCGATGTTCATCGGTGCCGCTCCCGGTTGCGCTCGCCTCCGCTCGACTTGGCCGTTTTCCGGAGTGGCCGCGGTTTTCTCGGCTTCCCCGGCTTCCTCGACTTCCCCGCCCTCACCGGCCTTGCCGGACTCACCTGGCTCGCCGGAGCGACGCAGGATCGGATCGAGACACGGCACGAGCACCACGGTGCTCTCCGGGTCCTCCACGCGCCGACCGGTGCGATCGCGGTAGACCAGCTCGCCGTCGGCATCGAGCTCCACGAGGTAACCGGCCTCGGCGAGCTGCTCCTCGTCGAGGTCGACCAGACGCTCGGACCGGGAAGGCACCACGCGATAAGTCGGCCACGACAAGCCACCGTGGACCTCGTGGAACTGGGTGAGTAACGACGCCATCTGCTGCTGCCAGGGCAACGGCATGTTCTCGGCCAACGAACGCGGCAGCACCACGTAGTTCTCCGTGACCCCCGGTGCGCCCTCGCCGAGCCGATCGGCCAACGGTGTACTCGAGGCAGGAGGACGCGCCTGACGGACCGGACGTGCCGGCTGCGGCATGTCGAACATGGCTTCGACATCCAACGCCTGCGGCACCACGACCGGGCTCTTCGCCCTTCTGCGCCTACCCCACTTCCTGGCCACGCGCCTCCTCCTCACACACCCGGCCGCACCGCCTGCGGCACAAGACCCGGCTCGTCCCAGGAGATCGCCCGCGTGTGCACAGGAACCCCGGACTGCTGCGCCTCCACGATCTCGCCGTTGCCCAGATACATGGCGACGTGGTGAATGGTCGTCGGATCGGACGAGTCGTACGCCCAGAACACCAGATCACCCGGCTGCGCCTCCTCCACGGGCAACATCGCGCCCGCCCGGTACTGGTCCTTGGACACTCGTGGCAGCAGGATGCCCGCCGACTCGTACGCCCGCATCATCAGTCCGGAACAGTCGTAAGCATCCGGACCCTCCGCGCCCCACACGTAGGGGTCGCCCTGCTCGGACAACGCGAACTCGATGGCCCGGCCCGCCTCTTCGTTGGGAGGCAACGCCGCGCCCAGTCCCTGACCACAACCGGTGGCGTCGGGCACCTCGCCCAGGGTTTCGACCAGGTACACCGCCATCGGCTCCCAACGGTGATAGCGATCGGGAAACGCCGAACGCTCCACCGCCTGTGCCGCGTCACCGGGCCGCATGCCCTCCCAGTCGGGAATCGACTCCAAGACGTCGTAGAACTTGTTGACCGCGTAGGCCGGGTCGGTGACCTGGTCGGGCGTGCCCCAACCCATAGACGGTCGCATTTGGAAGATGCCGAGGGAGTCACGGTCGCCGTAGTTCAGATTGCGCAGTCCCGACTCGGTCATGCCCGCTTGGATAGCGACCTGCCATGCCCTCGGCGAGAGGTCACGCTCCCGGCCCAGGGAGATGATGAGCGACACCGTGTCCAACTGTTCGTCGGTGAGCTCGGCCGCGTCGCTCGCGCCTCGGTCCGCCTGCCCGGGCTGGGTGGGGCCGAGCGCGGCATTGCAACTGAGCGACGTGGCGTACGCCGGCGCGCGTCGACTGTCGAGCACCATCACCATCCCCGCCGCCACCAACACGGTCGTGGTCGCGGCGGCGACGAATCCGATCAATAATCCGGCCCGCATTCCGACCTCACCCGCTGTCCTCGCTGTAGTCGGTGACTCGCCACCCGGTGTCGGTCTCGATGACGGTGACCAGCAAAGCCGGTCCGTCGGTAGTGATCTTGACTTGTACTGAACTGGTGTAGGACTCGTGCGCCTCCGGAGCGCCCACGACCTTGGTGGCCGCGATGTTGTCCGGGTCGACCGTACGAAGCTGGGGTAGGAACTCCTCCGTGGTGTAGGGGCTCATTCCTTCGAGCCACGTATCCACGGACCCGTCCTCGGGCGGTGTCAGCCAGGCCGCGACCCACTGCTCCGCGACCCGAAGCGCCTCGGGCGCGGGCTCCGCCGAGGTGGGAGTGACAAGTGGTTCGGACAACCTGGTGGGCAGGGTCTCGCGGTCGAGCGTCGGGTCCGCATCCTCGTCGGACCCGCTCGGTGCGCTGTCCGTCGTGGACTCGGGCCTACCGGCCGAGGCCGCACCGACACCACCGTCGCCCGCCAGTCTCGGCACGAGCATGCCCGCGGCGATCATGATCGCCGCGACCAGGATGATCGTGCCCACGAGATGAGTGGGCGAACGCATCGGCCAGCCCCACAACCGCCGATACACCGCGGCCCGACCCCGGTTGGTGCGAATGGGCATCCCGACCCCCTAACGGACCACGCGGTCGGTGTCGCGGTCGTCCCGGACCTCCAGGCCCCGCGACGGCCGGTACAGCACGAACACGGGTTTGCCCGCCACCAACTCGTGCTCCACGCGCCGGGGCTGCGGCACCGCCACCCCCGCCGGGGCCGCGTCCTGCACCACCGGAGGCGGTGTCGGCGACTCCACACCGTCCGACGACAGCCGCGACGGCACCACCACCGGGTCGGAGTCGTACCGGTCCCAACCGTGGTCGGCCACGGATGGCGAATCGACCCGGCGGCCTCCGCCGGAGAGCACCGTCACCGGCTCGCGTGTGCCCATGTAGTCGCCCGGTGATCGGCTCGGGGGGTACCCGGCGAACACACCGGTCTCGTCGTTCCCACCCGCGGGCAACGCCGCCCGATCCCCGGACGACCACAGAGTCGCGGGATGCGCGCCCGAACCCGACCTGGTGTCGAGCCGCTCGGCCGTGGCCACCACCGTCGCTTCCGGACGGTTACGACCACCCGCGAGCACACCACCCGTGCCACGCGTGGCGGCACCGCCCTCGGCGGCGTCCTCCTCGGCGACCGTCTTCCAGAACTCGTCCTGGGGGCTGGGCTGGTCGGCGTTGCGGCGGAAGCGCGAGAACAACCCACCACGGGGACTCGGCACGGCGGCACCGACCATGCCCACCGACATCTCCACCATCTGCCACAACCGCTTGCCCGGCCTGCCCACCATGAACAGCAGAACGGTGATCAACCCGGCGATGACCATCTGCGTCAGCATCGACAGCGAACCGCCCGCCGAGAAGATCGCCCGCAGCAGCAGTGCCTGCACGCCCGCGAGCACCGACAGCACGAGCAGGTTGAACGCCACCGTGCCCACGACTCTGCCCACCCGCCGCAGGATGTCGTGGTGCAGGATCGCGACGAGCCCGATCAGCGGCGCCGTCAACGTGAACAGCCGCACCAGGATCTGCGCCAACAGCACGGCGGCCTTGGCGAACAACTGAAACAGCGCGTAACACAGGCTTTGGAGGAACGCGAGGAAACCCACACCCGTACGGCTGCCGTCCTCGCCGGTGAAGTAGCCGGTGGCGGGGCCGAGTTGGTTCGCGATCGCCTGGTACTCGGCCTTCTTCTCCTCGATCAACGCCTCGTCGGCGTCGTCGCCGTTACGCATCTCCTCCCACGTGAACGCCTGCGCGTCCAGCAGCTCCCTGCCGTATTCCTCGGCCTGCGGCGAGTCGGGCGAACCGAACTCGCCACGCAACCAGTTGTTGTAGACCACCTCGTTGTGCAGGTCGGTGGGCAGGACATCACGGACAATCCGGTTCTCCGCCTCGTCCACGAATCCGGCCTGGATGTTCGTGGTGGTCTGCACGATCGCGTTGTCGATCTCGTCGTAGTAGCGCAGCAACGCCATGGAGGACGCCGCCAACCACACACCGCCGAGCGCGAACAACGCGCGTTTGCTCACCGTGGACAGATCGCCCCGCCAGATGTTGCGGAAGAGCAGGATCGCCAACAGCAGCGCGGCCAGCCCGAACAGCTGGGTGTAGACGTTGTCGTACACCGTCTTCGCGCCCTCGGAAACGGCGTTGTAGATGGGGTTGAGCAGACCGCCTTCCAGCACCGTGTAGTGCAGGGAGTTGGTGGCTCCGACGATGTTCTTGGCGATGTTGAACAGCTGGTTGCCCGTCCACGTGTCGATGGTGGACTCGGGCGAACCGAGACTCAGCGCGCCGCTGTCGCAGTCGTAGACGTGCCACACCATGCCGGCGTAGCTGTAATCGAGGTAGGCGCTGCCGTCCTCGCCATTACCTGCAGGGGGGTCTATCGCCCCCACCATGCCCGCACCGGGACGTTCGGGGTTCGGTGCCTCACAGCCATTCTGCGCCGAGGCGGGTGCGGTGAGCGTCAACTGGAGCCCCAGCACCGCCACCACCATCGCCAGTGCGGGACCTCGCCGTCGCACAGGTCCGCCACGACGGCGCGTCCGAACGGCCCGCCACGCCCACGCGCAGCAGGCCACGGCCACCAACGTCATGATCGTGTTCATGCCGCACCCCTGCCGGTGCCGCCCTTACCGGCTCCCGCGTGCTCCTTCTCCTTCGGCCGGTCGGCGCCACCTGGATCGTCGTCCTGGGGACCGTCCCCGTCACGCCCGGTACCGGCATCGGACTCCGCGCCGATCGCCTCCTTCAGCACGGCCTCCTCGGTGAGCCCGACCTCCAGCTCCGCCGCGCGTTCCAGCTCCTCGTCGAGCTCGTCGCCGGGCGGTTCACCGGAGAACCCGACGGGTGGCACGGTCTCGGCACTCGCGGCGCCGGCCGAGTCCGCAGCCTCCCCGGCATCTCCGGCATCCCCAGCGTCCTCGGCATCCTTGTCGGCCTCCTTGTCGGCCTTGGAAGGTTCGGCCCGGGTGGACTTGCGGTCCTCGGCCGCCGATCCCGGCGTGGTGTCCAACGCGGTGCGGAGGTGGTCGAGATGCGGGCCGGAGAAGTCGACCTTGATGCGTTCCACGCCGCCCGCACCGTCGGCGAAGAGGAACTGCCTGGGCTCGGTGTCACGCTCCACGTCACGCCGCGAACCCGGCCTACGGCCCAGAGCCGCCACCACCTGCTCGTAGCCCACCCCCACGGGGACCTTGAGCAGGCGCAGCGCATCGGCCTGGGTGTCGTCGTCGTCCAGCCGTCCCACGAACACCGAGTCCAGCAGCGCCACGAACCCCTGGATCTTGAGGAAGTCGGCGGGAATCTGAGACGAGAGCAGCACGCGGACGTTCCACTTCCGGGAGTCCCGCGCGAACCGGTTCATCAGCACGCGCCCCGTGGGTACCTCCGACAGGAAGAACGCCTCGTCGATCCAGACGCCCTTGCGCAGTTCCTTCGGCTTCTCGTACACCGACCGCTGGCTGAGCCACGCCGCGAGGTTGAGCATCTCCACGCCGAGTGCCTCGGCGTCGGTCCAGTGCTCCCGGCCCACCCCTTCCTTGGGCAGCGTCAACCCGGCCATCGTCAGCACGGTGAGCCGGTCGTCGCGGGTCTCGGAGTACGGATCCGCGTCGGCCTCCGGGATCAGCAACGACATGCGTTCGCGCAGCTCGTCGAGGAAGTCGGCGACCACGATCGCGTGTTCGTGGTGTTCGCTGGAGTCGCGCCGCAGCGCGTCGATCACCTGTCCCGGGTCTGCGTCGTAGCGGCCCCCCACTCTGCGCACGGCCCGCAACAGCACGATGCGGGTCTGCGGCATGCGCGCCACCTCGTACGGCAGCACTCCGGTGAGCACGTCGAGAACGAGTCGCCTCCGCGTGGCACCGGCGAGTGCGCGCTCACGTCGCCACGCCCGCTCGGGATCGTCCTCGTCCAGGAAGTGTTCGAGCTGCGGCTCGGCCACCACCCGATAAGGGTTGAGGATGCCCGGTTGTGCGTTGAGCAGGTTGATCGGCCGCGCATACGGCCTGATCTCCGGCAGGTCGCACAGTCTCGACAACGGTCCGGAGGGGTCGAGGATCGTCCAGCTCGCGCCCGCCCGCAGTGTCTTGTAGACGATGCCGCCGCCCAGGAACGACTTGCCGCCACCGAGTCCGGCGACCATCGCCGTCAAACCGGAACCGTCGCGGATCTCCTGCGCCATCCACGGGTCCCACGCCACCGGCCTTCGGGTGGCCGTGCAGGTCTCCCCCAACAGGATTCCGCGCCGGTCACCGACCTCCGCCGTCGCGGTGGGCACCGCCGAGGCGGCCCAGACCACCGAACCACGCCGCAGGTAGGCGCCCGACGACAGTGGTTCGCCGGGGATGAATTCCCGCGCCAACGCGTACTGCGCCTCGGGGTGTTCGATGGCGATCTTGGGCTTGTAGAGGTCGAGCAACTGCTGCGCGAGCCGCAGCGCCTCCCGTTCCGTCGAGCCGGACACGGCCAGCCGCCACCACGACCGCACCCGCGTGGCCAGCGCGGTGAATCCGGACGTCATCTCGTCGTCGATCTCCAGCACGCGGGACGCCTGCCGGGCCAACGACTGCGGCGGTTCGAGGTCGTGCTCGTCGGTGTAGTGCTTCACCTGCGAACGGACCTTGTTCATCTGCCGTTGCAGCTCACCGGCGACCTCTTCGGGCGTGCGCACGTAGATGCGGGCCGACCACTCGACGGGAGCGGCCAATCGATCGGAGTGCTGGACCCACGGGTCGTCCACCTCGGGGATCTGCAGACCATGCATCTGCCCCACGGTGAGCACGGCGACGTGTCGGCTCACCCCCGCGTTGGACCCCGTGCGCCCGCGCACCGTGACGGTGGGCGCGTAGGGCTCGCAGTGGAAGTCGGCGGCGTCGGTGAAGCTGGCGAGGTCCTCCGGTTCCCACACCGCCCCCGGTACGGCGGGCAGGTTCCTCGGCGCGGGCAGCCCCAAGGAACAGGAACGGTGCATCAGCCAGGACATCTCCTCGGCGAGCACCGGCCGCCCCTCCAGGCCGGGCGCCCCGATCACCTGGTCGAGATGCTCCACCTCGGAGTCCAGCGCGACCAGCTCGGCGTCCACGGCCTCGGGCAGGATCTTGCGCAGCAACGGCGCCGCTCGCTCGACGGCCCGGTCGACCATGCGACGGGTCTGGACCTGTACCCCCAGGTAGACTTCCTTCTCCGCCATCGACCGGCCCAGCAGCTGCTGCTGTTCGCCCACCAGGTAGTCGTCGAACGACAACGCGCCCGGAATGTCGGCCGGACGGTTGCGTGCGTTGTGGACGTGCGCCTCGGCCCACATCCTGATGGGGTACGGGCGGGTGGTGACACGCAGATGCAACCACCGGCCCTGAAGCTCCGCATACTGGCCCGCGATGGCGGCGATCAGATCGCGACGTTGGGAGTCCGACCGGAACGACCACCGTTGCGGCGCCAGCCGGTACCAGGCGTACACCTCGTGTCCGGTCCGGAGCAGATGCCCGTCGATCGAACGTGCGGCGATGGATGGGGTGTAGGTGGGGATGGCCTGTTCGCCGGGCAGACGCCTGTCTCGACGGCCGCCCTCGGCCTGTTGCGTTTGCGCCGGATACTGGGCCTTCCGGCTACGGCCGCGACCGAACAACGACTACCTCCCGACCGCCGCCGGTGGGCGACGGCGCGCTCGTCCTGGGCTGTCTGGCGGGTACGGGGGCGGCGGTGGTGCCGTGCCGCGCCGGGACCGATCTCGACGTCTGGGGCGCGGTCTGGGCCGCTCTCTGTTCACTCTGATCTTGCTCGCGCTCGCGGCTCCCCCCGTTCCGGTTCTGCGTTCACGCGGTGCGTGGAGCTCGCGCCACCACATGGTGAACACCGCGCCGAGCGGACGTTCGTGGCTGATCTTGGACGTGATGATGTTCGTGAGCGCGATGGTGATGACGAACGCCCACGCCGTGGAGAAGAAATCGAAACCGATGCCGATCTGCCGCTCGACGCTGAGCACCAGGAGGAAGACCGGGATGCCCACACCCCACGCCACGTACCGTGCCCGCCATGGGAAAGTGGCTTTCGGCGGGCCGAGCCAGACCGCGTCGACGCGGTAGATCTCGTCGTCAGTTCGAATGCGCACCGCGCGTGCCCTACGTCAACTCGGATTCGTGAACAGACTTGCCAACCATTCGCCGACGTCGACACCCAGTCCGCTCACGGCGAGACCGACGATGGCGAGAGCGATGACAACGCCCGCGAGCCTGCGCATCACGCCCGCGTTGTCACCTTTACCGCCGCCGAGCCACAGCAACAGCAGCGCGACGGCGAGCAACACGAGTGGAATGATGTTGTCCAGGATCCAGTCACGGACGTTCTCCGTGCCGAGTTCGCCCTGCGCCAACATCGCAAGCGTCATCGTGGTCATCGTGTACTCCCGAGTGCCCGGGGTGTGGTGCGCTGCGCACCGGTGTGCGCCGCGCCGGGTGTCCGGCACATACCGTGTTCAAACAACATCATGGCGTGAGGGCCGGTGGGGGTCAAAGGCCCACGTCCACGCCGTGAACGTCCCACTCGGCCTCCCTGCGTGGTCGTGCACACCGGGACGCACGCGTCCCCCAGCTCGCAGAGGTCATCGGGACGGCGTGCGCTCGACCTACCCGAACGCCGCACGGCATACCAGCGCTCACTCATCCGCGCCGACCTCCCCTCACAGTGTGTGTCACAGCTCCCTCGGTCAGTGACCGCTAAGACAGTGAATCATGTCCGACGGGGAGCGCGAAGAGGAGACCGGAAAGTAGTTCTGACCAGTGTCAGCGAACGGGAGCTTTCGAAGCTTCCGAGTGGTTCTCCCCTCGGGCGGCCACGTCGACCGGACAGACCGATCGATCACACGGCGTGATCTCGGGGCCGTCCGAGCCGGACAGCGCCGACAACTCCGATCACCCGAGCGGGCCCGTCCACGATGACGCTCGACGACACCGCGTCGGGCGGACGTCGACCGCCGACGTGATCGAGAACACTTAGGCCTCGACCGGCCTCGACCTCTCGGGCGGGGCGGGCGAGGACGTTCACGATCCCAACGGCCGCACGTAGCGGACCTCGGTGAAGTACGCGCCCTCGGCGACGGTGCCCGTTCGGCTGTGGCCGTCGGGCTCCCGCCGAATGACACTCACACTCCCCACTCCGCTCACCCGGCCCACTCGGTTCGCATCGGGAAACCCGACGTCACGCACCTACCGCGCGAACAGGTCCCGCGGGATCGCACCGGCCTTGAGCACGGTGCGGGACAGGGGCTTGGCGAGTTCGACGATGCAGCGGGCCTTGTCCTTGCCGAGCAGTCGATACGGGCCCGACGCGGCCTCGTCGGTGCGTTCCTCGATCGCGTCGCGCTGGGCTCGCCCCCGGTCGGTGAGCGCGCCCTCCTCGTCGAGGAGGTCCTGACCGCGCAGCGCGTCCTCGGCGGCGGCCCACTCCTGTTCGCTCCAACCGCGCAGCTTTCTGGCGACGTCGGCGCGGAAGCCCTTGCCGGTGGCGGTGTGGGTGACGATGGCCTGCAGACCGGACAGTCCCTCGGCCACGAGCGCGGCGATGTGTCCGTCACCGCGGAACTCGCGCAACAGAGTGACGCCGTGCCACAACGTGGCGACGGGACCGTCGGGCCAGGCGAGATCGGCGTGCGCAGCGAACAGTGCCCGCCCCTCCGGGGAGCAGTTCTCGGCGGCCTCACGCACCAGGCCCGCGAGTTCGGCCAGCTCCGGCGACTCGGCGGCGTCGCCGAGCAGTCGCCGCAACGCCGATTCGGCGGCCTGGAACCGCAGTTCGACGACCTCGGCCGGGTCGACCAGGCTCCACGCCTTCGGAATGTGGCGCGCCACGAGCCGGGGGTTGAAGTTGTAGAACGTCGCGGTGACCACGCCCGCGCCCACGGGTCCCATCGGCGCTGCTCGACTCGCGAGATACGCCATGCGACCGTCCTCCAGCCCCGCGTCGACGAAGACCCGCTCGACCTCGGGTGAGAAGTAGACGAAGGAATGCAGCGGCTCCAAAGCATTGTGGCAACGCAAGGCGAGTTCGCAGGCAACGGCACGGTCCATGGACCCACACACTAGGCCCGTGCGGGCACGGCGGGAAAGACCGGGAACCCGACCATCCTGTTCGGCCGGTGCGGAGAAGGCCTGGGGACCGCCTGAGCCGCTCGTGCCTCTCATCGAACGCGCGCCCGGTCGAGGAAGAAGTGGACGAGTTGGCATGTAAGCCGGATTCTGTCCACGCCCGCCTTACGGCGAAGCGCTGGGCGACCATCCATCTGGGCCTGCCGTCGCCGACAGGCTCAAGCGGCCTACCCGCAGGCATCGGACGGGCCGCCCTCAAACGCCTGCGCAGGAGCTGGAACAGCTCCCTTCTGGCCTTGCTCCGGGTGGGGTTTACCGAGCCGCCCCGGTCACCCGAGGCGCTGGTGGTCTCTTACACCACCGTTTCACCCTTACCCGGCCGATCTCGGCCGGGCGGTCTGTTTTCTGTGGCACTTTCCCGCGGGTCACCCCGGGTTGCTGTTAGCAACCACCCTGCCCTGTGGAGTCCGGACTTTCCTCGGCCGGAGGCACCGAAACGATGTCCTCAGCCGCGGCCGCCCTGCCAACTCGTCCACTACACACAGGATACTCCGAAAAAGCCGGCGGCCTCATGGCTGTCACCGGTGACGGTGGCCGTGCCTGTGGTACGCCTGTGATACGGCAAACGCCCCGGCACGGCCGCCGTGTTCCCGCCCGCTGGACGGGACGGCGGCCAAGGACAGCCACGGGCTCAGCTCAGATGCGACGTGTCGTTGATCAGCTGGACGGAGGCGTTGCCATCTGGGTAGAGATCGGCGATCGACAGCGACGCCAGATCCAGATGCAGCCGATACAGCAGCGACGGGCCGACGTCGAGGGCGTACCGCAGTAACGACTTGATCGGCGTGACGTGGCTGACGATCACCACGGTCTCACCGCCGTACCGGGCGACCACGTCGTTACAGGCCCGGCGCACCCTGCGGTGCACCTCGTCGAAACTCTCCCCGCCCGGCGGGCGTACGGAGGTGTTACGCAGCCAACGCCGATGCAGTTCCGGGTCGCGCTGCGCGGCCTCGGTGAAGGTGAGCCCTTCCCACTCGCCGAAGTCGGTCTCCCGCAGTTCGCGGTGGGTCTCCACCCGCACGCCGAGTGCGTCGGCCACCTTCTGCGCCGTCTGCGTGGCCCGCATCAACGGTGACGCCACCACGTGCACCGACTCGCCGAGGTCCTCCAGCGCCGCGATCCTCTTGGCGGCGGCCTCCGCCTGTCGCGTGCCCAACTCGGTCAGGGTGACGTCGCCCAACCCGGAGTAGCGCCGGTCCACCGACATCGGAGTCTGTCCGTGGCGCAGCAACAACAGTCGTGTGGGCGTACCTTGCGCGCCCGTCCACCGACTCGGCGACCGCTGTTGCGCCGGTTCCCGCGTCCCTTCCCCCGGCTGGTCCACCCGTGCTTCGGTGGACCACGCCGTCGCGGGTGTTCCGCCGCCGTTGGCCTGGGTGTCCATGGCTTCGTTGGCCAGCCGGTCGGCGTGAGAGTTCTGGGCTCTCGGCACCCAGGTGTAGGTGACGCGTTCGAACTGCTTCGCCAGTTCCCGCACCCGCAGCGCCAGAGGCTGCAACATCGCGTTCTTGATCTTCCAGCGGCCGCTCATCTGTTCCACGACGAGCTTCGAGTCCAGCCGTGCCTCCACAGCGGACGCTCCCAGCTCGGCGGCGGCCTCCAGACCCGCGATGAGCCCCTGGTACTCGGCGGCGTTGTTGGTGGCGACGCCGAGACCGGCCTGCCGTTCGGCGAGCACCTCCCCGCTGTCGGGATCGCGCACCACCGCGCCGTATCCCGCGGGCCCCGGATTACCCCGAGAACCGCCGTCGGCCTCGACGATGACGGGTCGGCTCACAGCCCCGACTCCGGCGTACGCACAAGGATCGCGTCGCAGTTCTCGCACTGCACGACCTCGTCGTCGGGTGCGGCCTTGATCTCGGCGATGCTGCTGCGGTCGAGTTCTAATTGGCAGGCACCGCATCGCCGCGACTTCAACAGCGCCGCGCCGATGCCCTTGTGGGCACGGACACGCTCGTAGAGGGCCAGCAGGTTCTCCGGCAGCTTCGGCAGCAGGTTCTCGCGGTCGGACTCCCGGCGGGCCTGCGTGGCATCGAGGTCGGCCAGCGCCTCGTCCCGCCTGCGCTGCGCGTCGGCCAGGTCCTGCTCGGCCTTGTCCACCTCGGCGGCGGTGCGCTGGACGTCGGCGTCGACGGCTTCCTTGCGTTCCATCAACTCCAGCTGGTCGTCCTCCAGCACCGTCTGCCTACGCGCGAGTGTCTCCAACTCGCGCTCCAGGTCGGCGAGCTGCTTGGCCGACACCGATCCAGACTCCATGAGTTTGCGGTCCCGTTCGGCTCGTGCTCGCACCGACTCGACCTCGCGTTCCTGCTTACCGACCTCGCGTTCGAGGTCCGAGGCCGACGTCTGCGCGGCCACCAGCGCGTCACGACGCTCCCGCAGCTGCTTCTCGGCCTCGGTGATCTCGGTGAGTTCGGGCAGGTTGCGACGACGATGTGCTACCCGAGCCAGCTCGGCGTCGACCTCGGCGAGGTCGAGCAACTGGCGCTGCACGGCGGGTTCTGCCTTCACTACTCTCTCCGTTCGTTCTCGCGTTCGCAGACTCTGCGGACCACGACCGAGTACAGCCATCCGTCGCCGAACATCGCGATGACGCGCTCGACAGCCGAATCAGCTGCGTCCCCAGATCCTCCCACAGTCGTCGACTCCCTCCGGGCGCGCTTCGGACCTGCTCACCACCACGATCCTCCCAGTTCAGGTCATTGTGCGATCATCGGCTGCGACGCACACGACGAGGAACCGGATGAGCACCCTGCAAACCCTTGACCGAGGCCTGCGCGCGCTGGACATCATCTCGCAGAGTCCGGCCGGTATCTCGGTGACCGAGTTGGCCACCGAACTGGGCATCCACCGTGCTATCTGTTATCGCGTCGTGGCGACCTTGGAGGCGCATTCCCTGATCACCCGCACCGGTGACGGCAAACTGCGGCTCGGTGTCGGCGCGGCCGTGCTCGCCTCCCGGTTCGAGCCCCAGTTCATGCACGGCGCGCATCCGGTCCTGCAGGAACTGGCCGAGCGCACCAGGGCGACCGCGTTCATCGCCGCGGCCGAGGCGGACACGTGTGTGGTGATCATGGTGGCCGAGCCGAGTGAAGCTGTACTGCGGGTCGGCTACCGGGTCGGCACCAGGCACCCGTTGGACAAGGGCGCGTCCGGCATCGCGATCCTCTCGCTGCGACCGGAACGTCCCAACGACTCCGACCTCGTCAAACGGGCCCGCAAGGACGGTTACAGCGTCACCTTCGGCCAGCTCAATCGAGGCGCGGTCGGCGTCTCGTCGGGCATCCGGGTGCCGGGCGGTGCCGCGCCCGGTTCGTCGTTGGAGCGCAGCGTGGGTGTCGTGGCCATCGAGGGCCTCGACACCGATCGCGCGGCTCGCGAGGTCGTCCGGGCCTCGGAGAGACTCGCCCAGTTGATCACCGGCTGAACCGGTACTTCCGCACTTTTTCGTTCCCGCGTCTCGTTCCCGCGCCGCCGCTTCCCCGTGCGTCTTGAGCACGGGCCACAGCGCTTTCGCGGCGTAGTCATTCCTGCACGGAAAAGTACCTCTTGACCGGGGTCGTGACCCCACTTACTCTCCCCTCATTAACTTTAAACGAACACATGTGTTCGATAAAAGTAAAACCCCTGCACAGTGGCGTATGGAGGGAGTCTCATGGGAGCGGAGTCGGCGTCTGCCATCAACAACGGAAAGGGCACCGCGGTCACCGAATCCCCGAGTGGATGTCCCATCGACCACTCGCGCCTCGACCCCACGGGATGCCCCGTGTCGGCCAACGCGGCGGCCTTCGACCCGTTCACCGGGCCCTACCAGGAGGACCCTCCGGGCTCACTGCGCTGGTCCCGTGACGAGGAGCCGGTGTTCTACAGCCCCAAGCTGGGCTACTGGGTGGTCACGCGGTACGAGGACGTGAAGGCGGTCTTCCGCGACAACATCACGTTCTCGCCCGCCAACGTGCTGGAGAAGATCACCCCGTTCAACGACGAGGCGAACGCGGTGCTCGCCAAGTACGACTACGCGATGGGCCGCACGCTGGTCAACGAAGACGAGCCCGCCCACATGCCCCGTCGCCGCGCGCTGATGGAACCGTTCACCCCGCCGCACCTGGCCCAGCACGAGCCGATGGTGCGCAAACTGGTCCGCGAGCGCGTCGACAGCTTCATCGACAGAGGCGAGGCCGAACTCGTCGACGAGATGCTCTACGAGGTCCCGCTGACGGTGGCCCTGCACTTCCTCGGTGTGCCCGAGGAGGACCACGAGACCCTGCGCAAGTACTCCGTCGCACACACCATCAACACCTGGGGTCGCCCCGCACCGGAGGAGCAGGTCGCCGTCGCCGAGAACGTCGGCAAGTTCTGGCAGTACGCGGGCAAGGTGCTCGAGAAGATGCGCGAGGACCCCTCCGGCCCCGGCTGGATGCAGTACGGCATCCGCCTACAGCCGCAGATGCCCGACATCATCACCGACTCCTACCTGCACTCGATGATGATGGCCGGCATCGTCGCCGCGCACGAGACCACCGCGCTCGCGGCCACCAACGCGATCAAACTCCTGCTGGAGAACCGCACCCTGTGGGAGGAGCTCTGCGCCGACCCGAGCCTGATCCCCAACACGGTCGAGGAATGCCTGCGGTTCGCCGGCTCGATCATCGCGTGGCGGCGGGTCGCCACGAAGGACACCAAGATCGGTGACGTCGAGATCCCCAAGGGCGCGAAGCTGCTGATCGTCAACACCTCGGCCAACCACGACGAGAGGTTCTTCGACAACCCCGACGAGCTCGACATCCGCCGCGAGAACGCCAGCGACCACCTGAGCTTCGGGTACGGCTCGCACCAGTGCATGGGCAAGAACCTCGCCCGCATGGAGATCCAGATCTTTTTGGAGGAACTCACCAAGCGGATCCCGCACATGGAACTGGTGCCGGATCAGGAGTTCACCTACCTACCCAACACCTCCTTCCGCGGCCCCGAGCGCCTGTGGGTGCAGTGGAACCCGGCGAAGAACCCGGAGCGGAAGAACCCTGAGCTCCTCGACCGGCAACTGAAGATCAAGATCGGCCAACCGTCCAAACGCACCATCACCCGCACGATGACGGTGCAGCGGATCGAGCCGGAGGCCGACGACATCGTGCGGATCACGCTCGCCGACGTGCACGGCAGGCCGCTGCCCAAGTGGTCCCCCGGTTCGCATGTGGACATCGAACTCGGCGAACTGTCGCGGCAGTACTCACTGTGCGGCGACCCCGACGACCGGTCGTCCTACCAGATCGCCGTGCTGAAGGATCCCGAAAGCCGCGGCGGCTCCCGGTACGTGCACGAGAAACTGTCCGTCGGCGACACGCTGCACATCCGTGGGCCGCGCAACCACTTCAAGCTGAACCCGGACACACAGCGCTACATCTTCATCGCCGGAGGCATCGGCATCACCCCGATCCTGACGATGGCCGACCACGCCCGCCGCGAGGGCAAGGACTACGAGTTCCACTACTGCGGCTCGTCGCGCAGCGCGATGGCGTTCCTCGACCGGGTCGTCCGCGACCACGGCGACCGACTGACGCTGCACGTCTCCGACGAAGGCACCCGGCTCGACATCGCCGAACTGCTGAAGACCCCGCAGGACGACACGCAGATCTACGCGTGCGGACCGCAGCGGATGCTCGACGCCCTGGACGACGCGACCGAGCACTGGGACGAAGAAGCCCTGCGAGTCGAACACTTCTCCAGCGATCTCGGCGAACTCGACCCCGAGAAGGAACACGCGTTCGACGTCAAGCTGGCCGACTCGGGAATCACAGTCCGGGTCGCCGCTGACCAAACCGTCCTCAACGCCCTGCGCGCCGCCAACATCGACGTGCTGAGCGACTGCGAGGAAGGGCTGTGCGGCAGTTGCGAAGTCACCGTCTCCACAGGGGAGGTCGACCACCGCGACAAGGTGCTCACCAAATCGGAGCGCGCACTCAACAACAAGATGATGACGTGCTGCTCCCGTGCCTGCGGCGACTCGATCACGATCGAGCTCTGATCGCCGGCTCATCTCCCTAGGACCGCGGGCCGCGAAGGGGCGGCCCGCTCAACAGGTGAAAGGAACCTCGATGGCATCAGCCGTTGACGCAATTCCCACCGGCGCCGCTGGGAACAACGGCGGAGGGCGCACGACTCCACGGATGTTCAGGCGAGTGCTGACCGGCAGCATGGCCGGAGCTGTCCTGGAGTGGTACGACTTCGCCATCTACGGTGTGCTGGCAGCCACGGTGCTCGGGCCGCTGTTCTTCCCCAGCGACAGCGGTATCGCCAGCCTGCTGATGGCACTGGCCACCCAGGGCCTCGGCTTCTTCGCCCGCCCCCTCGGCGGGATCGTGTTCGGTCACCTCGGTGACCGGTTCGGCCGCAAACCCATGCTGGTCGTGACGTTCCTGATGCTCGGAACGGCGACCGCGGCCATCGGGTTGCTGCCGACGTACGCCGACATCGGCATCACGGCGACCTTCCTGCTCGTCGGTCTTCGCCTGGTCCAAGGCTTCGCTTTGGGTGGTGAGTTCGGTGCGGCCGTGTTGTTGGTGAGCGAGTACGGGGAACCGAAACGCCGCGGGTTCTGGGCGTCGTGGCCGCAGGCGGGCGCTCCCGCCGGGACCGTGCTGGCCACCGCGGTCATCACCGTGCTGACCCTGACCACCACCGAGGCCGCCTTCGAGTCGTGGGGTTGGCGGGTGGCGTTCCTGATCGCCATCCCGCTGCTGGCCATCGGTTTCTGGGTCCGCCGTGGCGTCGAGGAATCGCCGGTGTTCCGTGAGGCTCAGGCCCAGGCGGCGAAGGCGAGCGACAAGACCGGCAAGGGCGGCAAGGCCGACAAGGCGGCTTCCGGCAAGGAACACAAGTCCAGCATCGTGCTCGCACTGCGGCGCCCCCGCCAGGTGCTGCACGGCCTCGGCCAGCGACTGGGCGAGAACATCGCGTTCTACATCTACACGACGTTCGTCATCGCCTACGCCACCACGTACTTCGAGTTCGACCGTGGTGACGTGATGCTCGCGGTGACCTTCGGGTCGGTGTTCCAGTTCCTCGGCATGATCAGCGGCGGCGCGTGGTCCGACCGGGTCGGCCGGAAGACCGCGATGATGGTCCCGTCCGGCGTGCTGATCGCCTGGGCACCGGTGTTCTTCTGGCTGGTGCAGTTCGAGAGCGTGCCGCTGCTGTGGGTCGGTGTCTGCGTGGGCACGTTCTTCCACGGCATGCTGGCCGGCCCCGAGGCCGCGTGGATCACCGAGCTGTTCCCGACCCGCTACCGCTACGCGGGCTCGTCGCTGGTGTACCAGGGCTCGTCGATCTTCGCCGGGGCTCCGGCCCCGTTCATCGCCGTCTGGCTGGTCGATTCCTTCGGTGTCGGCATGGTCATCGGCTACCTGGTCATCACCATGGCGATCACGTTCGTCGCGGTGGCCACGAGCAGGGAGACCAAAGGCGTCGACCTCGAAAAGATCGTCTGAGCGAAGACGACCACGACGAAGGCCCACCCCGTTCGTTCGGGGTGGGCCTTCGCTTCATCCGGTGTGCCGGTCTCGTCAGGAGATGTCGGTTCTATGGAACGGTCACCGGAGCCTCTGTGACCGCGACGAGCTGTTCGGTCGTCACCCCGGGCGCGAGTTCGCGGAGCACGAGTCCGCCGCCCGGCGTGTCGGCCACGTCGAGGACACCCAGGTTCGTGATGATCCGCTGGACGACACCCTCACCCGTCAGCGGCAACGTGCACCGGTTGAGGATCTTCGGGCTGCCGTCCTTGGCGGTGTGTTCCATGAGCACGATCACCCTGCGGGCGCCGTGCACGAGGTCCATCGCACCGCCCATGCCCTTGACCATCTTGCCCGGCACCATCCAGTTCGCCAGGTCGCCGGTGGCGGACACCTGCATGCCGCCCAGCACCGCCGTGTCGATGTGCCCACCGCGGATCATGCCGAACGACAACGCGGAGTCGAAGAACGCGGCGCCCGGGTTGACCGTGACCGTCTCCTTCCCCGCGTTGATGAGGTCGGGGTCGACCTCGTCCTCCAGCGGATACGGCCCCGTGCCGAGGATTCCGTTCTCGCTGTGCAGGATCACGTTCACATCCTCGGGCAGGTGGTTCGGGATCAGCGTGGGCAGCCCGATGCCGAGGTTGACGTACTCACCCGGCCGCAGTTCCTCCGCCGCCCTGGCGGCCATGTCCTGACGCGACCATCCGGTGGCCGTCGTGGCCGTCGTGGCTGTCACGGCTGTCGTGTCGGTCATGCCTTCGCCACCTCTGTCTGACGCACGGTGCGCTTCTCAATCCGCTTGTCCTGCGGTCCGGTGTGGACGATGCGTTGGACGAACACGCCGGGCAAGTGCACCTGAGCCGGGTCCAACTCGCCCGGCTCCACCAGTCGTTCCACCTCGGCGATGGCGACCTTCCCCGCCATGGCGGCGAGCGGGTTGAAGTTCATCGCCGTCTTGTTGAAGAGGAGGTTGCCCTGTGTGTCACCGACCTCGGCGTGCACCAACGCGAAGTCGGCGACGATGGCCTCCTCCAACAGGTAGCGCTTGCCGTTGAACACCCGCACTTCCTTCGGCGGCGATGCCACCGCGACGTTGCCCTCGGCGTCGTACCGCCACGGCAGACCACCGTTGCCGACCGGCGTGCCGACACCGGCGGGCGTGTAGAACGCGGGGATCCCCGCCCCACCCGCACGCAGACGTTCGGCGAGCGTGCCCTGCGGGGTCAGCTCCACCTCCAACTCACCGGCCAGGTATTGCCGGGCGAACTCCTTGTTCTCCCCGACATAGGACGCGGTGACCCGGCGGATGCGACCTGCCTCCAACAACACCCCGAGGCCGTGGCCGTCGACACCGCAGTTGTTGGAGAACACCTCCAGGTCGGTGGCCTCGCCCTCCGCGATGGCGGCGATCAACGTGTCGGGAATACCGCACAGACCGAACCCACCGACCGCCAAGGAAGCACCACTGGGGATGTCCGCGACCGCCTCGGCTGCGGTCGCGACCACCTTGTCCGTCACTTCTCGGTTCCCTTCGCGGGCAGGATGCGGGTGCGCACCTCGCCGAAACCGATCCGGCCGCCACCCACACCGGGCGCGGTGGCTCGCAACACGACCTCGTCGCCGTCCTGGAGGAACGTCCGCTCCTGGCCGTTCACCTGGAGCGGCTCCTTGCCACCCCACGTGATCTCGATGAAAGCGCCACGCTGGTCCCGCTCCGGTCCGGAGATCGTGCCGGACGCGAACAGGTCACCGGTACGCGAGGACGAGCCGTTGACGGTCATGTGCGCCAACATCTGCGCGGGCGACCAATACATCTCCCGATACGGCGGACGGCTGACAACCTGGCCGTTCAGCTCCACCTCCAGGTCGATGTCCAGGCCCCACGGCGAGGTCTCCCGCAGGTACGGCAGCGGCTCCGGGTCCTGCTTCGGCGTGTCGACCCTGGCCGATTCCAGGGCGAGCAGCGGCACCACCCACGGGGAGATCGAGGTGGCGAAGCTCTTGCCGAGGAACGGCCCGAGCGGCACGTACTCCCACGACTGGATGTCACGCGCCGACCAGTCGTTGAGGACGACCACGCCGAACACCCGCTGACCGAACTCGTCCACGGGCACGGGCTTCCCGAGTTCCGAGCCAGTGCCCACGATGAAGCCCAGCTCGGCCTCGATGTCGAGCCTCTGACTCTCACCGAACGTGGGGGAATCCTGGTCGGGCGCCTTGCGCTGCCCACGCGGGCGCACGATGTCGGTGCCGGACGGGATCACGGTGCCGGCGCGTCCGTGGTAGCCGACGGGAAGGTGCTTCCAGTTCGGCATCAACGGCGGCGAACCGGGCCGGAACAACTTGCCGAGGTTGGTGGCGTGGTGCTCGGAGGCGTAGAAGTCGACGTAGTCACCGACCTCCACGGGCAGGTGCATCGTCACCTCGTCCACCGAATGCACGGCCGCGTCGGGCACGTCACCGGAGACGAGCTCGGTGATCCGCTGCCGCACCTCCACCCACCGCGCGTGACCCTGCGCCATGAAGGCGTTCAACGTCGGCTGAGCGAACACGTCGTCGCCCAACGCCGCGGCGAGGTCGACGACGGAATCGCCCACCCGCACACCCACGCGAGGCGCGGTACCCGGCGTGGAGAACACGCCGTAGGGCAGGTTGTTCAGCCCGAACAGCGAACCGTCGGGGATCTCGATGGTGGTCATACGGTCCTTTCGTACGTGGGCAAGGACGACTCCGGCAGCAGACCGAGTTCGACCATCTCGGTGAGCGGGTCGTTGATGCTGCAGGTGCCGAACGAGCGGAACGCCGCGCGCGCGGCGGCCACCCGGTCGGCGTCGAGCGCCGCGACTCGCTCGGCGACCGCGGCACCGTCCCGGTCGGCCAACAGCCGGATCAGCTCGGCCTCCTCCGCACCGCGCAGCGCGGCGTCGGTGGCGAGAAGCAGGTTGAGGAATCCGTGCTGTTCGAAACCGGTGTTCGGGTCGGTGTTGCGGATGGCGTGGTGCAGGCCCGCGGTGGCCTTGTACGGAACGCGGGCGTCCACGACGGCCTTGACCGCCGCGGCCAGCTCGGCCTCGTCGGGGTACAGCTCGGCCTTGATCCCGCCGGTGCGGAACTTGGCCTTGTACCGGGTCGACGGCAACACGGCGATGATCTCCGGCCTGCGCTCGTCGCGCGGGACCTCGACGAACACCTCCACGGCGTCGTCGATGCCCGCCGCGTCGAGCGCCTCGACGAGGGCGGTGGCGGTCGTCGGAGTGGGGACCGCCACCTCCAGCGCGCGCAGCTCCACCGGCAACGCGGCGACGGTGGCGAGCACATCGGGTACGGCCGACGGCCCGTCGGGGACCGTCACGGTGAGATCGAGCCGGTCCCCACCGTCGACGGGCACCAGTCCGGCGAGCTCCTCCAAGGCCGCCGTCGAGACCACCAGCGGGCCGACCAGTTCCGCATACGGCGCGTTGACGTGCCGCACGTGCGCGGGCACCGCCTCGGCCAGTGGAGCCAGCCCCGGTGGGAAGATCGCGGCGTCGTCACACAGTCCCTTGGCGAACGCGGGGAGGGAGACGGTGGTCATTGCTTCGGCCCCCGTCCGGCCCAGGTCCACGCGTAGTTCGGGTCTTCACAGGCCAGGGCGCCCTCGCCCAGTTCCAGCGGGCGGAAGGTGTCGACCATGACGGCCAGTTCGTCGAAGAACTCCACGCCGATGCTGCGTTCGTACGCGCCGGGCTGCGGGCCGTGCGAATGGCCACCGGGATGGATCGAGACCGAGCCCTGTCCGATGCCCGAGCCCTTGCGGGCCTCGTAGTCGCCACCGCAGTAGAACATGATCTCGTCGGAGTCCACATTGGAGTGGTAGTAGGGCACCGGGATGGCCTGCGGGTGGTAGTCCACCTTGCGCGGCACGAAGTTGCACACCACGAAGTTGTGCCCCTCGAACACCTGGTGAGCGGGCGGCGGCTGGTGCACGCGACCGGTGATGGGCTCGAAGTCGTGGATGCTGAACTTGTACGGATACAGGCAGCCGTCCCAGCCGACGACGTCGAACGGGTGGTACGGGTACACCAGGCGGGTGCCCACCACTCCGCCGGGACCACGGTGCTTGAGCAGCACCTCGACGTCCGTGCCCTCCCGGATCAGCACCTCCGTCGGCCCGTGCAGGTCGCGTTCGCAGTAAGGCGCGTGCTCCAGCAACTGCCCGTACCGGGACAGGTAGCGCTTCGGTGGCGCGACGTGGCTGTTCGCCTCGATCGCGTACGCCCGCAGCGGCTGGTCGCCCTTCGGCACCCAGCGGTGCGTGGTGGACATCGGGAGGATCACGTAGTCGCCCGTGGTCACCTCCAGCGCACCGAACACGGTCTCCACCACCGCGTCGCCCGACTCGACGTAGACGATCTCGTCGCCGATGCCGTTGCGGTACAGCGGTGATTCCTTGCCCGACACCACGTACGAGATGCGTACGTCGGCGTTGCCGAGGACCAGGCGACGACCGGTCACCACGTCGGTGTTCTTCCAACTGTCACCGGGGAACAGGTCGTGCAGCTTCAGATGCCGAGGCCGCAGCGGATGGTTGGGCGTGGTCGTCTGGTCCGGCAACTCCCACACCTGGGAATCGACGATCGACGAGGGAAGGTGCCGGTGGTAGAGCAACGAGGAGTCGGACGAGAAGCCTTCCTCGCCCATGAGCTCCTCGTAGTAGAGATCGCCGTTCTCGTCGCGGTGCTGCGTGTGCCGCTTCGGCGGGACGTAGCCCACCCGGCGGTAGTACGCCATGACTGCCTCCCTGGAAGTCGACGTGCGGGCCGGCCTGCCGCGCATGACCGCGATTACCGCGCCCGCTTGAACCACATAGTAAACACATTTACTAATTTCGACGAGTGATGCACAGCACATTGGCGCGATCGCACAAACCACGCGGGAGACGCGTCAGTTCCGGCCTCGGACGTCAAACTGATTCCGATTGGTGATGAGCTTGTTGAGCAGCATGATCAGGATGCGTTGCTCGGTCTCGGTCAGCACGCTGGTCCACTCGTATTCCCGCTCGTTGTGCTGACGGAACACCTCGACCATCTCGCGGTGCCCCTTCTCGGTGAGCGACAAGCGCACCGAACGCCCGTCGCGCTCGTCGGGAGTTCGCGCCAGCCAACCGTCCGCGACCAGCGTTTTCGCCAGGTTCGACACGGCGGCGCGACTCATCCCGGTGAGAGTGGCGGCGCTCTTGGGTTCCAGCGGGCCGGCCAGCCAGGTGACGAACATCAGCCGGAACCCGGACCACGACAGACCGCGCGGCCGATGCACGGCCGCTTCCAGGTCGTAGGTGACGATGTTGGAGGCGCGGTTGAGCGTCAACAGCACCTCGGTGGCCAGTTGATGACGGAAGCCGTACTCGGTGGCCAGCCGATGATTGGCGAGCTCGACGAACGACCAGAAGTCAAGCTCGCTCGCGGACGGATACCGCTCGTCGCGCCCGCTTTTCCGGTCGTCGTCGGTCATGCCCTCACTGTAAAGACCCCGACACCGGCCGGGGCCCTCAACCCTCCGAATTAGTACATTCGTTTACTACTATGACTCGTATCCGCTACGGATCGTCCACGGGTCGGTGCACAGTGTCGACACTCGCACCTCGACATCACCGACCTGCCGGATCACCTCGGCAGCCTGCTCACACCACGGCCACTCACTGGCCCAATGCGTCAACCCGACCAGCGCGGGACCGTCCTGTTCGAGGTGCTCACCCACGGGGTGGTGCCGCAGATCCGCTGTCACATAGGCGTCCACACCGGCCTCGGTGGCCGCGGCGAGGTAACTGTCCCCCGCTCCACCCGACACCGCGACGGTCTCGATCCGACGACCCGGATCTCCCGCGCCCAGCACGCCCGGCTGCGTGGCGGGCAACGCCTCGGCCACACGCCGCACGAACTCCGCGAACGACACGGGCTCACTCAGCTCCCCGATCCGCCCGATGCCGGTCCGCCCGTCGGCGTGGGGAGCCAACGGGCGCGACACCCGGAGCCCGATGCGCTGGGCGAGCGCATCCGATACACCGGGAACGGCGGAATCGGCGTTGGTGTGCGCACAGAACAACGCCACGTGCGAGCGCACCATCCGATGCACGAGCCGCCCCTTGGCCGTATCGGTGCCCACACCGTGCACCCCGCGCAGCAGCAAAGGGTGGTGCGCCACGATCAACTGCGCACCCCACTCGACAGCCTCCTCGACCGTCGCGGTCACGGGGTCCACACACACCAGGACACGCTCGACGGGTTCGGCCGGGTCACCACACACCAGTCCCACCGCGTCCCACGACTCGGCGAGCTCACGCGGGTAGGCCGCATCGAGGGCGGCGATCACGTCGGACACTGTCGAAGTCATGCCCCGATCCTTTCAAACCCGCCCCTCAACCGAACCCGCCCCGCGCCCTCGACATCGTGTAGATGTGGTGGACCAGCGTGATCAACACGTACTTGGCCGAATTCCGCTGCCGCGCGTCACACTCCACGACGGGAACGGTATCGTGCACGGACAACGCCTCCCGCAACTCTCCGAGTCCGTGCGCGGTCCCCGGGAAGTTGTTGCGGGCCACGATGAACGGCATGCCGTACTGCTCCAGCCGGTCGATGGCGTACCACGAGTCCTCGATCCGTCGCGTGTCCACCAAGACCACCGCGCCCAACGTTCCCGCGAACAAGCGGTCCCACAGGAACCAGAACCGCTGCTGACCGGGCGCCCCGAACAGGTAGAGCACCAGCTCGTCGGTGAGCGATACCCGACCGAAGTCGAACGCCACGGTGGTGCTGGTCTTGTCGACGAGACCGGTCGTGATGTCGACCCCGCGTCCGGCCTCGGTCATCGTCTCCTCGGTGCTGAGCGGCCTGATCTCACTCACCGCGCGGACCAGCGTCGTCTTGCCAACGCCGAAACCGCCCACGATGACGATCTTCACGCCGTCGGACGCGGTACTGCGCAACGGTGTGCGACCCGTAGCCGGAGTACGGAACCTCGGTGCGGCGGAGTCAGAGATTACGGAGTCCAACGAGCACCTTCTCCAGGAACGCGGGGTCGGGTAGCTGGTCGACGGCTCGCGGCGCGGTGGGATGCCGGGCCTCCACCGCACCGGCGTGCAGCAGATCGGTGAGCAGGATCTTCACGACACTGACCGGCAGATCCAGCTCGGCGGCGACCTCGACGACCGCGGTGGGGCTTTGACACAGCCACAGGATGCGCGCGTGCTCCGACTGCATCCCCGGTCTGGGCTCGTCCTCGCTCACGATGATCGTGACGAGATCGAGCTCGCCCTCGGGAGCCCGACTACGACCACCGGTGATGGTGTAGAGCCGGTCAGGCGTGTCGTCGGCCTCCACCGGGTCGCCGGACTCGGGGACGGACTCGGGATCTGACACGGTGCCGGGTGTGTCGGTCATGCCAGCTGACCGCGACGACGGTATCGGGGCGGGGCGGTGAGGAACGGGCCGATCTGTTCCACCAGCTCGTTCATCTTGTGTCCGACTAGCCCGACGTCGGCGTTCTCGGTGGCCACCACCGCGAGGTGAGCGCCTTCACCGGCACCCACCACGAACAGCACACCACCGTGGAACTCGGTCATCGACTGTCGCACACCGCCGGAGCCGTCGCCGAACTCCGCCGACGCGCTCTGCGCGAGCGCCTGGACTCCCGCGGCGATGGCGGACAGTTGATCGGCCTGATCGATGTCGAGGCCGCGGGTGTGGCACAACTTGAGCCCGTCCCGGGAGAGGACGAGGGCATGACGTGCGCCCGGTGTCCGCTCCAGCAGGCTCTGCAGAAGCCATTCGAGACTCTGGTCTGTGGTGCTGCTCATGGGCAAGTCCTCAGTCGGCTGTGGTCGGTGGAGTGTCCGGCCGCACCGCGGCACGGAAAGCGTTGAACCGGGCGCCCGCATCCGCACGGGGCTTCGTCTCCACGCGATGCCGCGCTCGCGGCGGTGGGGAACTCACGAGCGTCTGGCCGCGCCGCCGTTTCGGCAGTCGGGCGCTCTGCGTCTGCGGCGTGGACTGAGCCGAGTGCGGTGGACGTTCCTCGACCGGACGACGGTTTCGCACGGTGGGCTCGTCCTCGGAGCGTGGCCGCGTGACGAGGAGTTCCGGGATGCGCAGCACCGCGCTGACACCGCCGCGCGGCGACCGGTGGAACCGCACCCGTAGCTGGTGCTTACGCGCCAGGCAGCCGACGACGGCCAGTCCGAGGCGGGTCCCGGACAGGGCGACGAGATCGAGCGGTTCGGTGGTCGACACGGCACGTTCTGCGCGTTCGAGCACCTGCGGTTTCATGCCGATCCCCGCGTCCTCCACGATGACGACCACGCCCGACGACAGCTGTTCGACGTGCACGTGGACGTCCTCGGACGGTTTGGAGAACTTGGCCGCGTTGTCCATCAGTTCGGCCAGCGCGTGCATGATGTCCTCTGCCGCGTATCCCACGATGGCCGCGGTGCACGTCGAGTGCAGTCGCACGCGCCGGTAGGCGCTGATGCGGCCCATGGCCCCGCGCAGGATGCTCTCCATGATGATCGGCTTGGTCCAGCGTCGCCCTGTCCGTGCTCCGCTCAACACCGCGATGCTGTCGGCGAGGCGGCCGGCCTGAGCGGTGCAATGATCGAGCTTGAGCAGGTCGCCGAGCACGTCCTCGTTGTGCCGGTACTCCATCTCCCGGAGGTCTGCGAGCATGCCGACGGCCATGGCCTGCATGCGGCCCGCCGCGTTGGCACACGCGGACATCGCCGCTTCCCGCTGGCGTTCGCTTACTCCGAGCTCTTTCACGAACTGCCGAAAAATTCGACCGGAAACATCATTCGAAAGGTTCGGAGTTTCAGCCGAAATGGTGGTTACCGACTCACCTTCACGTAGCCGTCGAGCAGCCACGGGCAAGATTTCGTCAGCCAATTGAGTGAGCTCGTCCTCCACTGATTCGACACGACGGTGAACTTGTTGTAATTGCACTGTGTGCATCACCGCAACAAACGTCGCCGCACCGAGCAACGCCACGGTCACACCACCGGCGACTATGACCGGAAGTCTTTGTGACGCAACGGTTTCCAGGCACACCCACGCCCACAGAGCGCAGGCGACGGTGACCGGCGCGACCAGCACAAGCAGAGCTCGCCCGTTCGGCGAGCGTGGGGTGAGCGCACGAAGCGCGTCCGACGGGGAAATGGGAGACCCCCAGGTTTGCTGTGGCGTTCCTGATACGAAGCCGACAGCGGAAGAAAAATTCCGATGTCGACGAGTTCGGCAGCTTAGTACCGTCTTGGTGAGGCTGCCACTCGACGCAGTACCGGGTAACGAAAAAGGGCGAAAAGGCGGTGAATGGAACAACCACTCACCATTGGTGGCCGATTCCGGCCCACCCGTCGAACGGGCAGGGGTTCCGGGGACACTGGAGGCATGGCTGACCACAGCTTCCCGATGAGCATCGTCTTCGTCTGTTCCGGCAACATCTGCCGCTCGCCGATGGCCGAAGTCGTGTTGCGGCAGCGTCTGGCCCAGCACGGCTTGTCCGAAA
Source organism: Saccharomonospora sp. (assembly GCF_027317685.1). Lineage (NCBI taxonomy): Bacteria > Bacillati > Actinomycetota > Actinomycetes > Pseudonocardiales > Pseudonocardiaceae > Saccharomonospora > Saccharomonospora sp. The sequence continues at coordinate 67,315 of NZ_DAHVQP010000022.1, read as the reverse complement.
CCGTGTCCGTGCGCAGTGCGGGCACAGGCGCCTGGCACGTCGGTGAGCCCGCCGACCCCCGCGCGCAGGCCACTCTGGAGGCCCACGGCTACAGCGTCGACCACACCGCCCGCCAGATCGGCCCCGAAGACCTGGACGCCGACCTGCTGTTGGTGGCCGACAAGGGACATCTGCAAGACGTGCGTTCCCTTCTCGAAAGCGACACCGACGGCGACACCGACAGCGACACCGACAAGGTGCGGTTGATCCGCAGCTTCGACCCCACCGCACCGGCCGACGCCGAGGTGCCCGACCCCTATTACGGCGGTGACGAGGGCTTCGTGGACGTGCTGGGCATGATCGAACGCGCCGTCGACGGACTCGTCGAGTGGATCCGGCGGAATCGATGAGCGTCTCAGAGGCCGGACGCGTGGCCGAAGAGCACACCGGGACCCGGGCCACCGGTGAGCGACGGCTCGCCGGTGCCGCCTCCGTGGTGACTCTGTCCGACGGCCGGGAGGTGGTCGTCAAACGCGGTCCGGGACCCGACGCCACGATGGCGGAGGCGGCGGGCCTACGGTGGCTGGGCGAGCAGGGCGGCGCCGGCGACGTGCCGGTGCCCACGGTGCACGGAGTCGACGACACGTGGCTCGTCATCGACTACATCCCCTCGGGGTCGCCGAGTGTGGAGGCCGCCGAGGCCTTCGGACGAGGCCTGGCGGCGCTGCACGCCCGGTCGGCGCCCGCGTTCGGGTCCGCGCCGCCGGGTGGCCCCGCCAACGCCTGGATCGGGCTCGCGCGCATGCGCAACGAGCCGCACGACGACTGGCCGACGTTCTACGCACGCCACCGGGTGGAGCCCTACGTGCGCGAGGGCGTCGATTCGGGTCTGTTCTCGTCCCGCGAGGCGGCGGTGTTCGAGGAGGTGTGCACGCGCCTGCCCGAGCTCGCGGGCGCTTCCGAACCTCCCTCCCGGTTGCACGGCGACGCCTGGAGCGGCAATGTGCACTGGGGCGCGGACGGGAACGTATGGCTGATCGACCCCGCCGCGCACGGTGGGCACCGGGAGACCGACCTGGCCATGCTGCGGCTGTTCGGCACGCCACTGCTCGATCACGTGCTCGGCGCATATCGGGAGGGAGCACAGGACGTCGGCCTGCCGCTCACCCCGGGCCACGAGGAGCGCGTACCACTGCACCAGCTGTTCCCCCTGCTCGTGCACGCGGTATTGTTCGGCGGCGGCTACGTCGGGCAGGCACTGGCCGCCGCGCGGGCGGCGCTGAGCGCATAGACAGGCATCACACCACCCCTGGCCGGGCCTGACGCTGGGTGTCGGCATACCGTGGTGAACGTGCGCTGGAAATTGCTGCTCCGGCCAGGTTGGCTGGCACTCACACTGGCGGTGTTCGGCTTCGCCGTGCTCTGTTACACAGTGCTGGCACCCTGGCAGTTCGACCGGCACACCGGGCGCAGTGAGCAGAACGCCGCCGTGGAGGCGTCGTTCACCCAACAGCCCAGCCCGCTGGAGGAGGTACTGGCGCCCGGGCAACGACCGGACCGGGAGACGGAATGGCGTCGCGTCATGATCGAAGGCACCTACCTGCCCGAACACGAGATCGTCGCCCGCCTGCGCACGGTGCAGGGTGAGCCCGCGTTCGAGGTGTTGACACCACTGCGCACCACGTCGGACCGGGTGGTGCTGATCAACCGCGGGTATCTGCGGCCGGACAACGGTGACGTCCCCCCGTACGCCGCGCCGCCGACCGGTGTGGTGCGCGTGGAGGCCCGGGTCCGTGCCGACGAGATCGACCCCCAACAACGCGCACCGTTTGCCGACGCCTCGACCCAGGGCAAACTGCACACCTATGTCGTGAACTCCGCCACCGTCGGCCAGGCCACCGGGCTGGACATCTCCCCCGGCTACCTGCAGCTCGTCGAAGAGCAGCCGGGCGTGCTCAACGCGTTACCCCTGCCCACCCTGGAGGCGGGCCCGTATCTGTCCTACGCGCTCCAGTGGGTCGCGTTCGGCACGATGGCGATCCTCGGCTGGGCCTACTTCACCGTGCGTGAGCTGAAGCCCGGCGGCGTGCTCGCGGAGGAACGCGGAGGCGGCAACGGCGGCCGACGTCGGAAGTCGGTGGCCGAGATGCTCGCCGAGGACGAGGAGAACGCTGCGAACACGGGGAACGCTGCGGACGAGAAGAATGACGCGGAGAACGAGACCGCCGACGCCGTCGCGGGCGGTGGAACCGGCGGTGACCGCGACAACGCCTCGCGGTAGCGGCCCGCGACCTCGTCCACACCTCGTCTACGCGGTGTCGTACGCCCTGTCTCCCAGGCTCCTCAAGCTCCTGAAGCAGAGCGTCGGCGGAGTCGGCGCCGAGGGCTCGGCAACAGGGCCACGGCGGCCGAGGTGGCGCCCGCCAACCAACCCACGACGCGGGACAGCTCGACGGCCCGGGTCACGTGGCCCGCGTCCGGGTTCCGGCCGTCACCGAGCACAGGTAGTTCCCTCACCCCACCCGGGTACTCCGTACGCCCACCGAGCCGGATCTCCAACGCACCGGCGTAGGCTGCCACGACCCGGCCCGAGTTCGGGCTCGGATGCAGGACGGTGTCCCGCCGCCAGGCCCGCCAGGCAGCCCGAGCCGACCCGCCGACCACGGGAGCGCCCGCCACGGTGAGTGCCGCCGTGGCACGCGTGGGCAACAGGTTCACCACGGTGTCGAGGTGCGACGCCACACGGCCGAAGCGTTGCCTGCCCGCCTGCTCGGTCACCACCCGGCGCACCACTCCCACGGCGCGGGAACCCAACAGACCGGGCACACCCGCCACCGCGCCCCACAACAGCGGTGCCACCACCGTGTCGGAGGAGTTCTGTGCCACCGCCTCCACCGACGCACGCGCGAGCGCGGTGTTGTCCAGCTCCTGCGAACAACGCGAATCCCAGGCCGCCAGGGTCTGGCGCGTCGCGGCCAGGTCACCCGTCTCCAGCTGACGGGCCAGGGCCGTACCGTCGGCGGCCAGGCGCGCGCCTCCGAGGACCGCCCACGTGCTCGCGGCGGTCCCCACGGCCGTCACCAGCGGACGCCCACGTCCCAGGCGTTCCACCGCGAGTCCGGCCAACACGGCGGTGCCCGTCACCGCGCCGAGGTGTACCGCGCCGGGGACAGGATGGTCGACGCGCACACGCTGCTCACCGGCCCGCGCCAGCCGCGCCAGCGTGGCGTCCATTCGTCCTCGCACCGAATCACCGACCATCGAATCGGCCAGCACGCCCAGCAGCAGTCCCACAGCCCGCGCTGCGCTCACTTCGACATACCCCCATGACTTTCGCGTGCCGCGAGAGTATCGCGTCGGCTCGGCCTCAGTTCGCCGCCTTCGCCCAGGAACGCAACATCACGTGCGCGATGGACGTGCCTCCCGGCAACAGCAGCCCGGGATCGTGTTCCTCGAACGCTGCCCGTACCCGGTCGCGAGACACCCACCGCGCGTCCTCGATCTCCCCCTCGGCCGGGGCGAGCCGGGCACCACGCTCCGCCCGTGCGGCGAAACCCAACATGATCGAGCGCGGGAACGGCCACGGCTGGCTGCCGAGGTACCGGATGTCCCGGACCGCGACACCGACCTCCTCGCGGATCTCGCGTTCCACGCAACTCTCCAACGACTCCCCGGCCTCGACGAACCCCGCGAGCACCGAGTACCGGCCCGCGGGCCACACCGGCTGTCGTGCCAATAACACGTGTTCGCCGTTGACGCCGATGTCGTCGTGCACCAGGCAGATCACCGCCGGGTCGGTGCGGGGATATTCCTCGTGTCCGCACTGCTCACAGATCGTCGCCCAGCCGAACTGCCGTAACCGGGTCGGGCCGCCGCAACGAGCGCAATGCCGTGCTCGGCGATGCCAGTTGCGTAGCGCCACGGCGGTGGTGAGCAGCCCCGCGGCCGTGTCGTCGAGCACGGAGCCGTGTACGCGCAGCCCCACCCACGCCTCCCCGTCGGCGACGGGGATCTCCACCGGCGCGTTCCACCCGCTGTCGACCCGCACCGTGCGAGCACCGGATGCCGAGGCGTCGAACACCGCCCAGTAGTCGGTGTCCTCCCACTCGCCGAGGAAAACGGCGTCGTCCGGCAGCTCCGGTGACACGTCGAAAGCGGGCGTCGTGGACAACGGCACAGCACCCGCCTCGCCTCCGGTATCGACACTGTCAGCCCTGTCGACACTGTCGGCACTGTCGGCGGCACCGCCTGTGTCGAGGGCACCGAAGAAGGCCCGCTCGGGCACGGGCACGCGACCACGGTCGTCCATCCGCACCACCCGCGCCGACGGCCACCGCGCACGCAACCGTTCGGGGTCTGCCCTCAACGACTCCTGTCGATCGGCCGTCGACCGGGACAACGCTGGAGAGGCGTCCAGCTCGAACGGGGCGGCAGAGCTCATGAGGCTCCGACGCCGTCGTCGACCGTGACACCGCCCAACGCGGTCAGCTTCGGCGCGAGAGCATCGGCATCGCCCACGACCACGCCCGTGAACCGGTTCGGCGCGAAGAACTCCAGCGCCGCCTCCGCCACCTGCTCGGTGGTGACCTGCGCCAGCCTCGTCGGGTGCTCGCTGAGCCACTCCACGCCCAGACCCGTCTCCGCCAGCGCGGACAACTGGCTCGCCAGCCCCGTCTGCGACGACGACGCGATCAACAACGTGCCGATGGCGTACTGGCGCACGGAGTCCACCTCGGCATCCGTCGGCGGCACCAGGCCGAGCCGGCCCAGCTCGTAGCGGGTCTCCAACAGCGCAGCCGCGGTCACCTCACTGGCCGTGTCTGCCTCGACCTGCAAGGTCGCCGTCGACGAACCGACGAACTCGAACCCGGAGTGAGCGCCGTAGGTGTAGCCCTTGTCCTCGCGGATGTTCTCCACCAGCCGAGACGAGAAGTACCCACCATAGGCGAGGTTGGCCAACTGCAACGCCGGGTAACGCGGATCGGTCCTCGGCACGGCCGGTGCCGACAGCCGGATCTGCGACTGCACCGCACCGGGCCTGCCGACCAACAGCACGTCACCGGGGGCGACTTCGGGGAGTTCGGGCAGTTTCCGCGCCCGCGCACCGGGCGACCAGTTCCCCAGCGCACGTTCGACCTCGGCCACCATGGCGTCCGGGTCGACGTCGCCGACGATCACGAGCGTGGAGCCGCCCGGTACGACCGACGCCGCGTGCAGCTCCCTCACGGCCTCGGGCACGACGGCCGCCACGTCCTCCGCCTTCGGGACCTCACGCGTGTACGGGTGGTCGCCGTAGCGGCGGCGCTGCAGAGACTCCCGAGCGATCACCCTGGGCTGCGTGCGCGCCACGGCGATCCGCTCGGAGATCCGGGCGGCCTCCCTGCGCACCTCGTTGTCCACGTACGAAGCCTCGGTGAGTACCTCGGCTAGCACGTCCAGCAGCTGCGGCAGTTTGTCCGCCAACGCACCGCCGCCGATGTCGAGGTGCTCCGGGTCGACCACCGTGCCCAGCTCACCCCCGATGAGGGCGAGGTCGGTGTCAATGCGCACGCGGTCGCGTCGCCGGGTGCCGGTGAGCAGCGTCTCGGCCAGCACCTCCGCGGTCGCCGGATGCAGTGGGTCGTCACCGGCGAACGGGATCGTCAGGCGCAGCTCGACCATGGGAGCGGTCGGCTTGCGCACGGCCAGCACGCGCAGCCCGTTGGCCAGCACGGTGTCCACATGGGATAGATCAGCGGCGCGTTTGAGGCCCCCGAGCGGCGGCATCCGCCTCGGTCCGCGCTCCGTGCGACCGATCTCCTCAGCGGAACGATGACTGGTCACGCTCACTGGGCACCTCCCTGTCCCGGCTCCACCACGAGAATGGCACGCGCGTCGGGGCGGAGTGCCTTCGCGGCCTGGCTCACCTGTTCGGCCGTCACCGCCGCGATGCGCTCGGGCAGCTCGTACATCAACGCGGCGTCACCGTGCAACAGCTCCAGAGAGCCGAGCGCGAGCGTGCGCGACAGGAGACGGTCGTGGTCGGAGTGCAGGCTGGCCCTCCAGCGCGCGATCACCTTGGCGAGTTCCTGCTCGCCCGGCGGGTTCGCGGCGAGTTCGCCGAGCTCGGAGTCGAGCGCGTCGAGCACCTGGTCGGTGGTCACGTCCGGCGGGTGGATGGCCGTCACCGAGAACGTGTCCGGATCCCGCGCCTCGAAGTGGCCGAACAGACCCGCGCTGGCGGAGACGTCGGTGACCAGCGGCTCGACGTGCACGAGGCGCTGCTGCAACCGCGACGAGTCACCGTCGGTGAGTATCCCGGCCAGCACGAGGTTCGCGAGATACGAGTCGAGGTCGTTGATCGGGTCGGCCATCCGGTATCCCACGGCAAGTGCCGGAAGCGGCGCATGCGGGTCGTGGTGGCTGCCGCGCAGTTCCTCGGTGGGGTGCGGTTCGGCGAACGACGGCCGCTGCGGCTTCGGTCGTGCGGGCACATCGCCGAAGTGCTTCTCCACGAGCTCGCGGGTGCGCTCCACATCGAGGTCGCCGGCGACGGTCAACACCGCGTTGGCGGGCGCGTAGTAGGTGTCGAAGAACGCGGCGCAATCGTCCAGCGACGCCTGTTCGAGGTCGGTGAAGTCGCCGTAGCCGTTGTGGGCGTTGGGGAACGTCGAGTAGAGCACCGGCGGCAGGAGGATCCACGGGAAACCGCCGTAGGGGCGGTTCAGCACGTTGAGCCGGATCTCCTCCTTGACCACGTCGATCTGGTTGGCCAGGTTCTCCTGCGTCAGCTTGGGCGCGCGCATCCGGTCGGCCTCCAGGAACAACGCCCGCTCCAGGGCGGCCGACGGCAGCACCTCGAAGTAGTCGGTGTAGTCCGGGTGGGTGGAGCCGTTGAATATGCCCCCACTGCTTTGCACGTACCGGAAATGAGCGAGCTTCTCCAAGCTCTCACTGCCTTGGAACATCAGGTGCTCGAATAGATGGGCGAACCCCGTGCGCCCTTCCGGTTCGGAGCGAAAGCCTACGTCGTAGTGCACGCTGACACCGACGACCGGCGCCGTCGGGTCCGGCGCGAGCACGACCCGCAGGCCGTTGTCGAGGGTGAATTTGTGTAGCTCGGAGACGGCCATGCCCACACCCTACGGGTAGCAGTCCGCACGGGGGGCAAGACCGGGACGGGTTCCGTTTCGCCACGGACGAACGACAATTCATCGCGAACGAGGGCAACGGGCAGCCCCGACCACGGTCACGGCCCGCACCACAGCGCCAACCGGGTCCACATGGCGGCGTGGACGACGCGGTGACCCGCGGCCGTCAGGTGGGAATCGTCCGGTAGGTACAGCCCCTCCGCCTCGGGCGTGCCGCCGGCGGGCAGATACTCGCCGAGGTCGACCAACTCGACACCTTCGTCGGCGGCGACGGCCTTGACCACACCGGCGTAGGCGTCCCACGAGTGCACCGGCTCCGGCACCAGCCGCGACCCCGGCTCCGGGCCTAGCACCAGCAACACGGTCGTGCGGGGAGACGCCCGCCGCAACTTCTGCACGAGTCCCCGGTAGTGCTCGTCGAAACGTGCCGGCGGCACGTCCCGGGCGAACTCGTTACCGCCCAGCACGACGAGCACGAGCGGGGGCCGCAGGTCGTGCACCGTGTCGACCGCGGTCTCGGTGTGCTGCCACCGCCCACCGGGATGGAAGTCCGCCGATATCGCACCGTTGCGGGCCAACACCGTGGTGACGGTGCCCCATTCGTGCGAGGCGCGACGCTCCAACGTCGACACCCAGCCGGCCTCCGTCTGCGCGTAGACTCCCTCGCCCTCGTAGTCGGGCAACCCCCAGCCCGTGCTGTGGGAATCGCCGAGCACGATGAGCGACGACTGGTCCGCACACCACGTCACCGTGGCAGCGGTGGTCGCCCGCGGAGCGATGCAGGCCGACAGGAACCCGGCCAGCACCAACACCACCCCACCAGCCCGGAACCACGCACGCCCTACACAACCCACGGTGTCTCCTCGCCGCGATGACTCGCCGGTCCGGGTGAATCGGCGACGTCACCGTGCTCGTCGTCGACGTGCGGCACCGTGTTTCAACAATGCGAGGAATCACTCCCTGTGAGTGATGACACACAGGGTCATTTCATGCGGGCCGCTCTGGCGAGTTCGTCACCCAGCCCCTCCCGGCGCATGCGCTGATCGATGTAGAGCAACGCCGTGACGACCGAGAGGAAGGGCACTGTGACGGTGCGCGCGACAGCGCTGCCGAGTTCCCGGATCAGCAACTCCTCCGGCGTGTAACCACGCTCGAAGGCCTGCGGGTCGATCGCCATGCCGAACGGCAACTGGATCAGATACGAGAGCACATAGGTGATCAGCAGACCCGCGACGAGGACACCGAAGACCCGCCACCACGAACCCTGCACGAGAGCCACCGAACGGCGCAACGCCTCGGACAGACGTCCACGTTCGAGCACGAGCGCGGGCGTGGCGAGGCTGAGCAGGCCGTACAACCAGATCCCGGGGATGAGGAACAGGAAACTGCCGATCATGACGGCCGCCGTCACCACCACCGTCACGCCCAGCAGGGACAGCAGCCGCGGACGCAGCTCCTCCCACGCCTGACGCACCCCGATGGTCTGGCCCAGCACCGCCCTGCCCACCACGATGGTGAGCAGCCCCGCGAGGAACGTCTGAGTGACCAGTGTGATCAGTGCGAGGGCACCGAACTGCGGCATGCTGTCCTGCAGCTGGGCCATGGCCTGATCGAGTTGCTCCTCGGGCGGCGCGTCGGTGTCGATCACCGGCGCGGGCTCAGTGGCGTCGAACACCCACAGGTCGGCACCGAAGTAGATGACGGCGCTGAGCAGCGCGACCACGGCGGACAAACCGAACACCACACCCGCGTGCCTGCGCAGGGTGGCGACGGCGCCCTCCAGGATCTCTCCGAGCAACATCGGACGCAGTGGGATGACGCCCGGCGTGCCGCCACCTGACGGGGACCAACCTGTCGAGTCGGACATACCTCCATCCTGACGCCTGCCCTCCTCTGTGGCTCCGCCCGGGGTGCTTTGCACGGTTCGACCACCGTCGGTCGCCAACTCGCTATGCTGACTCTCGAGTTCCATACGACCCGCGGGGACGACGAGATGACACAGCCGCCGCCGGGACCGGGACCTTCAGGCCACGGTCACGACCCGCAGCAGGGCCACAACACTCCTGGCGCCCCGCGCGGCCGAGGTTCTTTCCCACCTCCCACCGGAGGACCTCGTCCACCGCGCAAGCCGGTGTGGCCACACGTGCTCGCCTACGGCGGCGGGGCGATGCTGCTGTCGCTGGTACTGGTGCTGGTGTACGTGTTCGCCACGGGTACCGACTCCTCCTCGGCTCACCACGAGCACCCGGACTCCGCGGCGCCCACGCCGACACCGTCGATCTCCGCCGACCCGAGCACCACGCCCGACACCACGACACCGAGCCCCACCCCCTCGGAGACGACCACCTCCCCCGCGGGCGGCGCGGCGGCACCGACCGAGCAGAGCGCACAGCCACAGAAGCTCTTCAAGCTCGGCGACCACCCGCTCCTGCAGAACCCGGACGCGGGCCTGGCCAACCGCGCCTGCCATCTACCCGGTTGGCAGAACACCCCCGAGGGGGCGAAAGCGTTCTTCACGGCAGCACAGAAGTGCCTCGACGCGGCCTGGGAACCGTTTTTGAGGGCGTATAACCTGCCGTTCACTCCGCCGAGGCTGCACTTCCCGTCGTCGGAGAGCTTCGACACCCAGTGCGGAACCATCAACGTCGGCATCGCGACGGCCGCCTACTACTGCGAGGGCGATCTCTACCTGCCGTTCGACGGATTGCAGACCGAGCAGTACGGCAACGCCCCGGGTGTCTACCTGGCGTTGTTCGCCCACGAGTACGGCCACCACGTGCAGGAGTTGGCCGGCATCATGGACGCGGCGTGGGAGCGGATCTACGCCGAGGGACAGGACAGCCCGGCCGGGCAGGAGATGTCGCGGCGCAAGGAGCTCCAGGCCCAGTGCTTCTCCGGGATGTTCCTGGGCGCGCACGTCGACCAGGGCGGCTCGATCACCCGCGAGATGTACAACGCGGCGTGGTACGACCAGGAGACCCGCGGCGACGACACGTCCGGCACCCGCGACCACGGCAGCAACGCCAACTACGCCAAATGGTGGCGTGCGGGTGCCTACGACAACCGCATCGTCGACTGCAACACGTTCACGGCACCCGCTTCGGAAGTGTCCTGACGAGAGCGAGCAGGGCTTCTCACGCCGCGACCAGACCGTGACGCGGCCCTCGGGCCAGCAGGAACGCGTAGGTGCCGCCCCCTACGCAACTGAGCATGAGCAACCCCAGCCCGACCGGGCGCCGCAAGTCGTTCACCCCGGGCGCGGTCGCGGCCAACCGCACCGGCACGGGACCGTCCGTCTCGGCCGGGTCGTCGGTCATCGCGATACGCACCTTCTCGTCCTGGTCGTGACCACAACCGCTCAGCGCGCCCTCGTGGGTGCGGCCTGCGAGTTCGAACTGCACGATCTCCTCGGCGTTCGGCTCCGAACACCCCACGGGTTTCGTCACCGTGGCGTCGAGGACGTGCCTGTCCTGCCCTCCCGGCGTCGGTCCGAACAACGACGGCCCCATCCACCATGCCCCGAGCAAGATCAGCAACCCCGTCACCGCGGCGACTCCGAGCACCTTCGGTGTCAGTGGCGGTATCGACCGTCTGTCTGGGTTTCCTGGCTGCGGCACAGCTCAATAGTTCCAGAACCTCAGACGGCTGCCCACCACACGGTGGCGGCGACGACCGTCGGCACTCGTCACACCCGTGTCCTGGCGTTCCGCGGCTCACGGTGTCCCCGAAGCGGTGTCCGCCGCGCCCTTCCCCCCGTCCTCGTCCGCGGGCTTGTGCTCTGTCGGCTTCCGCACGTACAGCAGTCGGTCACCGGGCCGCAGCACCTCCGTTCCGGTCTCCCCCATGCGGTGCAACCTGCCGTCCCGGACAAACCCGAGCACGATGTCGGACAGTTCTCGCGGGGACCTACCCTCCTCGGCCGGAACCACGGAACGCTCGTCGAGCACCAGTCCCGTCTCGGGTGTCAACAGGTCCTCGACCATGTCCACCACATGCGGGGCCACCGTCGCGATACCCAGCAACCTGCCCGCGGTCTCGCTCGACACCACCACCTGGTCGGCCCCGGACTGTTTGAGCAGCCGAACGTTCTCCATCTCGCGCAAGGCCACGAGGATGCGGGCCCGCGGCGCCAGCGCCCTCGCCGTGAGCGTCACCAGCACGGCGGTGTCGTCCCGATTCGGTGCGATCACCACCGCGCGTGCCCGCTGCACGCCCGCCACCCGCAGCACATCGGAACGCGTGGCGGAACCGTGCACCGTGACCAATCCCCGCGCATTGGCGGCATGGAGCGCCGCCTTGTCGGTGTCCACCACCACGATCTGATCCGGCTTGCCGCCCTTCTCGGCCAGGAAGGCGTCCACCGCCGAACGTCCCTTCGTCCCGAAGCCGACAACGATCAGGTGATCGTGCACTGTGCGCCTCCATCTGCGGATCCGGAACGCCTGCCGGGAACGCTCGGTCAACACCTCCAGGGTCGTCCCGATCAGCACGATCAGGAACAACACCCGCAGCGGGGTGACCAGGACGATGTTGACGAGCCGGGCCGTATCACTGGCCGGTGTGATGTCGCCGTAGCCGGTCGTGGACAACGACACGGTGGCGTAGTAGAAGCAGTCGAGCAGCGAGATACCGTCGCCGTTGGCGTCCCGGTAGCCCTCGCGGTCGACGTAGACCACGAACACCACGACCAGCAACGCCGCCAACGCGAACAGCACCCTGCGGCCGATGGCCCGCCCGGGTCCGATGGCGCGCGGGGGCATGCCGACCACGCCGACGAGTTCGTATCCCGGCCGGTCGGACAGCTGCTCGTCACCGGCGCCGAAGTTCCACGACCTCACCACGGCCACCTCACCACGGCCGCCTCAGCACGGCCGCCGCCGTGCGCAACCGGATGTCCGACGCTGTCACATCCGGTCGTTTTCCCGCATCGGCACCGTTCGAAGCAGCGCGCGTAACCCATCCGCGTCGGCGAGGTCGACCGGACGCACGGTGCGGTTCGCCCGCACGTAGTGGAACGCGGCCCGCACCTTCTCCAACGGCGCACCCGTCAGACTCGCCCACGCCAACCGGTAGGCGGCCAGCTGCACCGTCAACGCGGACATCCGATCGGCGTCGGGCAGCGCACCCGTCTTCCAGTCGACCACCGTCCAACCACCGTCCGGGTCGGCGAACACGGCGTCTATGCGACCGCGCACGGTGACCCCGTCGATGGCGGTGGAGAAGGGCACCTCGACGTCATGAGGCGTGCGCCGCGCCCACGGGCTGCGCTCGAACGCCTCCTTGAGCTCGTCCAGGTCGGTGGTGTCGGCGTCCTCGACATCGAGGTCGGCCGACCCTGGCAGATCGTCGAGGTCGAACAACTTGTCGCTCGCGAACCGGCGCTCCAACCAGCCGTGGAACTCGGTGCCCCGCCGCGCGTAGGCGTTGGGAGGAAACGGCAGTGGCCTGCGCAACCTGCGCGCGAGGTCCTCCGGCTGCCCCGCGAGGTCCACGAGCTGGCTCACGGACAGTTTGCCGGGCAATTCGATCTCGGCGTGCGGCTCCCGGGTACGCGCACGTTCGGCCAACAGGACGTCGGTGTCGCTCACCCAGTTGTCGGGATCGTCCTCCTCGCCCTCCGCGCCCTCGGCGCCCTCGGCGTCGGTTCCCGCTTCCAGCTCCTCCAGGGCTTCCAGAACCAGCCGTGCCCCCTCGTCCACCGCCGAACGTCGGGGACCCAGCGGGTCGATCGGCCATTCCGCCTCCCGGGCGACACCGGCCAACGGGTTGTCTCCCGGGTCGTCCTGCCAGTGCTCCACCACGCCGACGTCGGGATCGGCACGCACCTGCTCGACCACCTCGGTGAGGAACGGCGACGGCATCTTGGGTTCCGTGGCATTCGGGTCACCCCAGCGGTATCCGGAGACGAGCAGGCAGTGTTCGGAACGGGTCAGCGCCACGTAACACAGCCTGCGTTCCTCCTCGGCGTGCCGTTGCCTGAAGCTTTCCTCGTGGTCGGCCAACGCCTCCTCGACCTGCTTGCGGTCCTCACCACCGTGGAGAGCGAGCCGCGGCAGATCCTGTGCATCCCCCCGCAGCGCGGCGGGCAGCTCGGTGACCGTCTTCAACCACGACGACGTCTTGCGTTCGTTGGGGAACGTCTTGTCCACCAGGTGCGGCACGGCCACGATGCGCCACTCCAGGCCCTTGGCGGAGTGCACGGTGAGCACCTGCACCCGGTCGGGGACGACCTCCACCTCGCCGGGTTCGAGTCCGTCCTCGGCCCGAGTAGCGGCAGCAAGGTAGTCGACGAACGACAGCAGCGTGGCCGTCGGGGAGTTCTCGGCGTAGTCGTTGACCACGTCGGCGAACGCGTCGAGGTGCGCTCGCCCCACCGCGCCCGGCCTGGCCAGCGCCTCCACATCCAGCAACATGGTGCGCTCGACGTCGGCGACCAGCTCGGGCAACGGCTGATCCATCCGGCGGCGCAGCGTCCCGAGTTCCTGGCTCAACCGCCGGATGCGGGCGTAGCCCTCCTCGGAGTAGCGGGAGGGGTCACCGGGGTCGTCGAGCGCGTCCACGAGCCCGGCCTGCTCGGCGCGTTCGGCCACCATGACGTCGTCGGCGGCCGACAGTTCTCCCGCCCGGCGCCACAACGCACCCAGATCGGCGGCGCCCAACCGCCAACGCGCACCCGTCAGCAACCGCGCCGCGGCCGTGCCCGACAGCGGTTCGGCCAGCACCCGCAGAGTGGCCACGAGATCGGCGACCTCCGGCTCGTCGAGCAGTCCGCCGAGCCCCACGACCTCCACCGGCAACCCGCGTTCCCGGAGCGCGGCGGCGATGGGTGCCATGTCAGCCCGCCTGCGCACGAGCACGGCGGCGGTCGGCGCGGTTCCGGTGGCGTCCCGCTCGGCGAACCAGCGTTCGGCGATGCGGTCGGCGACCCATTCACGCTCACTCGCCACATCCGGCAACAGAGCCACGCGGATGTCGGCGGGACCGGCGTCGTCGCGCGCCCGGAGCTCTCGCACGCCGAGCCCTTTCGCGCGCAGCGGCTCGGCGACGACGTTGGCGAGGGTGAGCACCTCGGGCGGGTTGCGGAAACTCGTCAACATGCCGTACTCACGCGCCGGTACCGGCCGGCCGGTGTCCGCGTCGACGCGCGGGAAGTCGGTGGTGAACCTCGGCAGATTGGCCGCACTCGCGCCACGCCAGCCGTAGATCGCCTGAGCCGAGTCCCCCACCGCGGTGACCGGCACGGGATCGGCACCGCCGAACAGGGCCCGCAGCAGCACCCGCTGGGCGTGCCCGGTGTCCTGGTACTCGTCCAACAACACGGCGCCGTAGCGGGCCCGTTCGGCGGCCACCACATCGGGCTGGGTCTCGGCGAGCCGCGCCGCCAGGGACATCTGGTCGGCGAAGTCCAGCGCTCCCTCGGCCCGCTTCCGCTGTTCGTAGGCCCTCACCAGCGGCAACAGCTGCAGTCGCAGACGTTGCGCGGCCACGGTGTCGAGCAGTTCCTTCTTCGGTTTGGCCCGCTGGCCCTTCGCCCGCGGCGCGTTCTCCACCAGCCCGCAGAACCACTCCGTGTACTCGTGCAGCTGCTCCGGCGTCACCAGGTGCTCACCCAGCTCGCCCGCCAACGCCAGGACGTGTTCGGTGACCGTCATGGGTGCCTTGTCGGTGTCGAGGTCGGCGTCCCACGACGACACCACTCGATACGCGAGCTGCCACGACGCGGTCTCGGACAGGATGCGCGCCCCCGGCTGCACCGGCAACCGCAGCCCGTGCTCGGACAACAACCGCCCCGCGTAAGCGTGGTAGGTGAGCACGGTCGGTTCGCCCGAGGCGACCGCGAGCCTGCGTTGCCCGCTCGAGTCCACATCGTCCAACAGCCCGGACCCCGCCAACCTGCGCAGACGTGCGCGCACCCGATCGGCGAGCTGGCGCGCGGCCTTGCGGGTGAAAGTCAACCCGAGCACACGTTCGGGCGTGACCAGCCCGTTGGCCACCAACCACACCACACGCGCGGCCATCGTCTCGGTCTTACCCGCGCCCGCTCCCGCGACCACGAGCGCGGGTTCCGGTGGAGCGGCCACCACAGCGGCTTGCTCGGGTGTGGGCGTGGGCAGCCCCAACGCCTCGGCGATGTCTGCCGGGGAGACCGTCCTCGCCGTACTCGCAGCACTCGCCGCCGTACTCGCCGACTCCTGAACCCCGGTCACGGTCCCGTCACCTGCCTGCCCTCGGGGCGCAGCGGACACGCCGACCGACAGGGGCACCGGGAACAGTCCACGTTCTCCCGCACCGGGTACGTCGGCCCGGCCGTGTCGACTGCGGCCTTGCGCACCTCGTTCAGCCACCGCCGTGCCGCCTCGTCGTCCAATGCGGGCTGTTCCCGCACGGTGGCGCCGGTCTTGGTGTTGGGCTTGCCGACGTACAGCAGCCGCGCCCCACCGGTTCGTCCCTCGTGACCGGCGAGAGCGCCGAGCAGGGTGGCGAGTTGGTAGGCCGCCAGTTGCGGGTGCTCCGCCGCGACGTCCTTGCTGACGGGACTCTTGCCCGTCTTCAGGTCGATGACCACGGGCCTGCCCTCCGCGTCGAGTTCCAGGCGGTCGATTCGGCCCGTCAACGCCACGGTCGGCTCCCCCTCGGCGGCGGGCAGGACCACGCGCATGTCCTGCTCCACGGCGTACTGGGTGAGCTCGGACCGGCTCTGCCGCAGCCACGTCAGGAAGCTGCGCACCATGCCCTCCACCCGAGTGCGTTCCTTACGGGAGAACCACGGCGCTCCGGCGTCCACTTTGGCCCATGCCTCGTCGAGTTCCTTCCACAGGGTCTGTTCGTCGGCTCCCTCGGCCGCGGCCTGGGCCAGGGCGTGCACCAACGTCCCAGTGACGGCCGAGAGCTGCGCGGGATCGGTTCCGCCGTGTCGTTCCAGAAGCCACCGCAGAGGACATTTCACCAGCGTGTCCACAACAGACGGTGAGACGCGAATGGTCTCGTCGGCCTCCCGCAGCGGTCGATCGCTGGAGCTGCCCACGAGCCCGTACCACTGGGCCGGATGCGCGCCCGGCACGCCGTCTTTCGCCAACCGCGCGAGCTGCCGCGCGGCGAGCCCCCGACGACGCGGGTCCAGCTCGGCGTCCGTGACCGCGGCGCGGAGCTCACCCACCAGCTCCGCCAGCGTCAGACCTCGCTCCCTCGGAGCCGAACGCACCTCGGAACCGGCCTCACGCGCGCTCTCGACACCGTCGTCGACCAGGTCGTCGAAGAACCGCGAAGGCTGTTCGTCCTCCCCCTGGACCGCGCTGACCAGCAGCGTATGCCGGGCCCGACTCGCGGCGACGTAGAACAACCGCCGCTCCTCGGCCAACAGCGGTGCCGTGGCGGACACGGTCGACATGGCCTCCGAGTCCACACCGGACAGAAGGTCGACGAGGCGTTCGACACCGAGCACCGAACCCCGTAACCGCAGGTCGGGCCACATGCCCTCCTGCAACCCCAACACCGCCACCACCGACCACTCCCGGCCGGCGGCGGCATGGACGGTCAGCAGCGACACACCCGTACCCCGGATGGCGACCGGCGCGAGGCTGTCACCCGCGATGTGCTGGGACGACAGGTACTCGACGAAGCCGAGCACACTGGCCCTCGGCAACCTGTCGACGTAGCGGCGCGCCGCGTCGAACAACGCCACCACGGCATCGAGGTCCTGGTCGGCGCGGGCGCCCAGACTCCCGCCCCTGGCCGCCTGCGTCACGAGTCGCTCCTGCAACCCGCTGGCCTCCCACACCCGCCACAGCACGTCCTCGACCCCGGCACCGGAACGCACCGCCTCCCGGGCCGTGGCGAGCAGCCGACCCACCCTGCGCACGGGCGCCGCCTCCGCGTCGGCGAGGCCCGCCAGCACATCGCCGTCGCGCAACGCCTCCACCAACAACTCGTCACTCGATCGTTCTCCGCCCGCCACGAGCTCCAACCGGCGCAGCCCACGACGCAACCTGCGCAGGGCGAGCGGGTCGGCGCCCCCGAGCGGCGACGACAGCAGCATCTCCGCCGTCTCGGCGTCGAGCACTCCGGGATCAGCGGCCGCCCACAACACCGTCAGCAGCGGCCGCACACCCGGCTGGCGCGCCAGCGGCAGCTCCTCGGTGACCGTGGCGACGGGAATCCCGGCCAGCATCAGCGCCCGCTGCAGCACCGGCAACGACTGCGACACCGACCGCATCAGCACAGCCATCTGCGACCACGGCACACCTTCGAGCAGGTGGGCGCGGCGCAATTGGTCGGCGATCCACGCCGCCTCGGCCGCCGGGGTCGGCGACAACCTCGTGCGCACCTTCCCCTCGCGTCCCCGGGCCGGGGCGGGCGCCGAGACACGGTGGGCGAACGTCCCGGGCAGGGTCGCCGCGATCCGTCCCACGGCCTCGTGCACGACGGGCCCGAGCCGGTGGGACCGAGACAGAACGACGGTGCGGTCTCCGTCCGGGTCGGCGTCGGCGAACAACCCTGGGTCGGCACCTCGGAAGGAGAACACGGCCTGGTCCGGATCGCCGGCGAGCACGGCGTCGGAGGCCGTGTCCGCCAACAGCCGCACCAGGCGGTACTGCAGCGGGTCGAGGTGTTGTGCGTCGTCCACGAACAGGTGCCGCACACGGCCTCGTTCCCCGGCGAGCAGCTCGGGGTCCCCCTCCAGTTCCACGAGCGCGCTGGCGACCAGCTCGGCGGCGTCGAGCGCGGGCGCTCCCGGCTCCCCGACCGCGTTCCCTCCCATGCCCTGCAACAGGGTGACTTCCTCGTACTGGCTCCAGAAACGGCCCGCGGCCACCCACTCGTCCCGGCCCTGTCGGTGCCCCAATTTGATGAGGTCCTCGGGACCGAGTCCCCGTTCGGCGGCACGTAACAGCAGGTCGCGGAGCTCCTCCGCGAATCCGGGGATAGCCAGCGCCGGTCGCAGTGGTTCGGGCCAATCCGGCGCACCGCGTTCGAGGTCGCCCGCGAGCAGTTCGCGCACCACGACGTCCTGTTCGGGCCCCGACAGCAGGCGCGGAGCGGGCCTGCCGTCGCGCGCGGCCTGCCGTCGCAGGACCGCGAAGGCGTAGGAGTGCACGGTACGGACGAGGGGTTCGCGCACCGTGCGGACCTCGCCCGCGCGCTTGCCGCCGTGGCCGGTGAGTCTTCTGGTGATGTCCGCGCGCAGGGCGTCCGCCGCCTGACGGGACGCCGTGAGCACGAGCACGCTCTCCTCCTCGGCGCCTTCGGCGATCCGAGCGGCGGCCGTGGCGGCGAGCAGCGTGGTCTTCCCCGTGCCCGGCGCGCCGAGCACACGCACGAATCCGCGTGGTTCAGCCAACAACCACCGGGCGCCGTCGTCCCACGTCTGTGGTGGAACCGGCTGCTCCGGGGTCCGCACGAGTCGTGCCTGAAGTCCGCTCACGATCCGATGGAATCATGCCGACCCGGCGGATCCGCGCAACCTGGCCGCGAGTGTTGCGCACCCCCGCAATCGTGTCCGCAGTCTGCGTAGCCGTGTCCGCAACCTGCGTAGTCGTGTCCGCAGTTCCCGTAGTCCTCAGGCCCGCCGAACGCCGTGAAGGCGCCGCGACGAGCCCTGAGCCGCCCGTCCGCGTGCCGGAAGTCACCCGAGACGAGGACCACGCCTTACACCGATACGCGTGGCCGCACGCCTTCGAAGATCACATTCGCGCCGTACCGGAGGGCGCTGTCACACTGCCGCTCCGTCCGCACTGTCCACAACAGTAGCGGGACCCCGAGCTTCCGACGCCACCACGACACGACGCCGCTCGGCATCGACTCGACGTCGAACGCCAGGAAGTGCGGCCGGGTGACGGCGTTGAGAACCATGCTGCGCAACAACACCTTCTGCGCCCACGGCATCTTCTGCTCTACAAAGGACTCAGCGATCTGGCCGCGCAACACGTGGGGTTGCTCCCGCCGGAACCATCCCACCACCCGCGGATCGAACGACTGCACCGCCACGGGCCCTGAGTAGTCACGCAACAACGCCGTCACGGCGAGGCCGACCCGTGCCGCGGGAGTGCCCGGCTTGATCTCGATCAGCACCGGTGCCCGCCCGGCCACGAGGTCGAGGACGTCGTCGAGCAAGGGAACGGTGGCATCGGTGCCGAGAAGTGGCAGGCGTGCCATCTCCCTCGCGGCCATCGTGGCGATACGACCATCCGTCCCGGTCATCCGCACGAGATCGGCGTCGTGCATGACGATCAATCTGCCGTCCGAGGACGTGTGGACGTCCAACTCGATGCCGTAACCAGCGTCCAGCGCCGCCTCGAACGCCGGCATGCTGTTCTCCGGACGGCGTTCGTCGTGTAGTCCTCGGTGCGCGATCGGGGTGGTCAGCAGCCAATCGCCGTTCGTTCCGTCCACTTGTCCGCCTTCCCGTGGTCCGGGCCAACATAACTAAAGGCCGAAACCTCGGACGGCGGCTGTCGGAGGGGCCGGAGGGGTCAGAGGGGTCGGAGGGTTACTGTCGTCGCGCTCACCCGAACGGGAAGGTCATGGACGAGGAACTGCACGAACGAATCCGCGACGTGGTGGCGTCGGTGCCGGAGGGCACTGTGGCGACCTACGGCGACGTGGCGGCGGTCGCCGGTGCGACCACGCCGAGGCTGGTGGGCAGGGTGTTGGCGGAGGACGGCCACGACCTGCCGTGGCATCGGGTTCTGCGGGCCGACGGCACGCCCGCGCCGCACCTGGCGAGGGAGCAGCTCGCGCGGCTGCGGGCCGAGGGGGTGCTTGCCGACGGGCGTCGGGTCGACCTCGGGAGATTCCGCTGGCGCCCTTCATAGGGTTTCGCTATTGGCCCCCATAGGTTAGCCTAGCCTAATGACCACCGAGGCGACTCGGCCACGCCTGGCCTACCTGAGCGCGCACGTGCGTCACGTGCGCAGGCTTACTCCCCGACTGGTGCGTGTCACGTTCGCGGGCGCCGATCTTCACGAGTTCGTGGACTCAGCCCCCGATCAGTACGTCAAGGTGTTCTTCCCCGTACCCGGCACACGTACACCGCAGCTTCCTCCGCCGCTGACGGACGACGGGATGTCCTGGTACCGGCAGTACCTGAACATGCCCGACGACGTGCGGCCCTCGATGCGGACGTACACGGTCCGGGCCAGCAGACCCCACGTGGGCGAGCTCGACATCGACTTCCTGCTGCACGACAACGCGGGCCCCGGGTCCCGTTGGGCCGCGTCGGCCGAGCCCGGCGACGAGGTCGCGCTGCTCGGCCCCTACGGGCTGTACGACGTGCCGGCCGGGACGTCGTGGCAGCTTCTCGTCGGCGACGAGTCGGCCGTGCCCGCCATCGCCGCGATCTGCGAACAACTACCCGCCTCCGCCGTCGTGACCGTCTTCGTGGAGGTCGCCGATTCCACCGACGAGATCCCGCTGAGGCGACCCGGCGGCGAACACGTCGACGTGCGGTGGGTGCATCGTGGCGACGCGCTCGTGGGTGAGGCCGTGTTGGCCGCCGTGCGGGAGGCGACGTTGCCCGAGGGCGAGCCGTACGCGTGGATCTCCGGCGAAGCCGACCTGGTCAAGCGCATCCGCCGCCATCTCGTGCGCGAACGCGGTGTCGACAAGCGCCACATCACGTTCACCGGCTATTGGCGTCGGGGACGCAGCGAAGAGGCCGCGGGCCGAGAGCAGCTACTCGAGTACGATCGCGCCACCGCGCGGTAGTGGGCACCGGCCGACGCACCCGTGTCCCTGGAGCCGGCCGGGTCTCGCAACGGTTGTCTCCGCGCCCACCGCGAACGGACCTCGCCCGTCGCCGTGCCGCTTTTGTCGGGCTCGTCTCGCCGGGCGGCTCCGGTCTTTACAAGCCACCCGGCGAACCGTCTTCTTCGGACCGCGCCCTCAGGCGGCTTTACGCAACCGCGCGATGACGCCGTTGATGTCCGCTTCGAGCAGGTGCGGTCGCACGAAGTGGCCGCCCGGCTCCTCGTGCGCTTCGTAGGGGATCCCGGCCGCGTCGAGACCGGCACGGAACTCGCGCTGGCCGACGAGCACCTGCCACTCGGTGACCATGTCGACGATGTTGAGGAACTCCGGGCTGTCACCCGCGGCCAGGAAAACCCGCTTGTGCCGGTAGCTTTCGATACGCTCCACCGGGTTGTCGGCGGTGACCTTGGCCTCGTCCCACAACGGTGCGCCGTACACCGTGCCGCCGCCGAGTTCGGCCACGGCGGCCGACGCGTTGATGTAGTGCCCCAAGAGGCCGCCCTCGCGCCGGAGGCTGGCCGGACCCGAATGCGAGCTGACCGACGCGAAATGGCCGTAGTACTTCGCCGCGTACTTGAGTGCGCCGAAGCCGCCCATGGAGAAGCCCGACACAGCGCGCCCGTCGTACTCGGCGTAGGTCCGGAAGTTGGCGTCGACCCACGGCAGCAGCTGGTGGATGTGGAATTTCTCCCAGTTACGCGGCCCCACATTGGTGGAGGCCGGGTTGGAGTACCACCCCGCCCCTCCGCCGTCCGGCATGACGACGATGAGTGGCTTGCCGGCGGTCATGGCGCGGATGCCGAGCCTGTCGAACTCGATGAAGTCCTGAAGGCCGCCATGAAGCAGGTACAACACCGGGTATCGGCGGCCGCTGGTGTGGTAGTCGTCGGGCAGCAGGACGTTGACACCGGGATTCCACCCGATCTCCGGGGTCTGAAACCGGTAGTACCACATGCGCGGGTCGTCGGTGTTCTGCTCGACGATCGTGAGGACCGCCGCGTGTGCCGCGGGCGCGGCGAAGGTCGCTCCCCCGAGCGCGACGGCGGCGGTGAGGCCACCGGCCGTTTTCAGCATGCTCCTTCGATTCAGACGACGATCACGCATGGGCGAGGCTCCTGGTTTATCCGCTATCGGGTTGTGTGTCCGGTGGGAATTTGCCACCACTCGCCCCGCTGCGGTAGTCCGTCGCCTGACTTCACCGTCTTTCGTATGTGGTCGAAGCCGCCGGATGGCCGATGAGGTTGCGCCGGCCGCATCCGGTAGAAAGTCTGGTCACGCGATCGCCCCGTGACGGGAGCACGAGAACTCGACCAGGACGGAAACAAGTACACAAAGGACCGTCGCTGGGTATGGACCGCATCGGCGCGGACTTCGACGCACTCCGATTCGGAAGAGTTCTCGGGAAGGATTCGAGCGACCAGGTCACGCTCGACCGCACTCGATGACACCGCCGCGCGTCACGGACGGTCGGCCTCGGTGGGCCTACAACAGTTCGGTGACCTCGCTCGCGGCTCGACGCAGGCCGTCGAGCGAGGTGACCCCGGCGTCCGGGTGCAACGCGTGCCAGGCGAGTCGGAACAAAGTGGCCCGCAACAGCAACTGCGGCCACACGGGCAGGTGCGACCAGCGGCGCAGCAGGGCGCCGTCGGCACCGCCCCACGCCACCGCGTCCACCGCGGCCACGGCCGCGCCCCATTCGGCGGGCCGGAAATGTGGAATGAACCCCACCAGTCCCGGCGGCTCATCACCGTCGAACAGCAACGTGCCGAACAATTCGGCGTGCACGAGCTGGTCCGGGGCCGAGATCGGGCGGCGCGAGAGCGCGAGGATCTCGAACAATCGGCCGCCCTTGACCTCGTCCAGGTCGTGGTGTTCCTCGCCCCACGCGAGCCGCTCGGCGACGGCGAAGGCGTCTCGACGGGCGTCCAGGAACTCCGGGCGAGGAAGGTGCGCGGTCGCCTGATGCAGCTTCACGGCCGTGAGCACGGTGTCGTCCGGTCGGTGTTCCACCGAACCGGAGACGTGGCGTCTGGCCCGCCATCCGGCGACCACCCACCGGCCGTCACTGGCCCCGATCGGCCGCGCTATCCGCAGGTCGGGAATGTCCAAAGCGGCCATCGTGCGACTCAGCCACGCAGCCTGCGCGCGATCGCGCACCGGCTCCAGCACCACGTCCCCGAAGCGCCAACCCGATCCGTCGGCGCTGGGTTCGACATCGTCGGTGTCGAAGGTGTTCAGCCCGAATGCCCGACGAACGTGTTCCGGCGGTGGTCCCTGGCTCACGTCGCGCACGGTACCTCACGCCGACCGTATTTGTAGCCCGCTTCGTGGCCCGCTCGGCCGTGTCCACGGTCTTCGCGGGGACTTCGCGCGGCTTCGCGGGCCCGGGGGCTTCAGTACGTCGGCAAGCTCGGGTCCATCTGCCGGGCCCAGGCGAGGACTCCGCCACCGAGGTGCGTGGCGTCACGGAAGCCCGCCTTGTGCAGTGCCGCCAACGCCTCGGCCGAACGCGCGCCGGACTTGCAGTGCAGCACGATGGGTTTGTCTTGCGGCAGTTCTGCCAACGCCTCGCCCGAGAGGATCCGGTCCTTCGGGATCAGCTTGGCGCCCTTGATGTTGACGATCTCGTACTCGTGCGGTTCGCGGACGTCGATGAGTTCGAAGTCCTCGCCCGCGTCGAACTTCGCCTTCAGCTCGTTCGGCGTGATCGTGTGATCGGACGCCGCCTGCTGCGCCTCGTCGGACACCACACCGCAGAACGCCTCGTAGTCGATCAGCTCGGTGATCTTCGGCGTCTCCGGGTCCTTGCGGATCTTGACCTCGCGATACTTCATCTCCAGCGCGTCGTACGTGACGAGCCTGCCCAGCAGCGGCTCGCCGATGCCGGTGATGAGCTTGACCGCCTCGGTCACCATGATCGAACCGATGGACGCGCACAGGATGCCGAGCACGCCGCCCTCGGCGCACGACGGCACCATCCCGGGTGGCGGCGGTTCGGGGTAGAGGTCCCGGTAGTTGAGGCCCTGACCGTTGGGCGCGTCCTCCCAGAACACGCTCACCTGGCCCTCGAACCGGAAGATCGAACCCCACACGTACGGCTTGCCGAGCAGCACGGCCGCGTCGTTCACAAGATAACGGGTGGCGAAGTTGTCGGTGCCGTCGAGGATCAGATCGTACCCGCGGAAGACGTCGAGTGCGTTGTCCCGCGTCAGTTGCTCTTGGTGGATGACGAAGTTGACGAGCGGGTTGATCTCGGCGACCGATTCCTTGGCCGACACGGCCTTGGGCTTGCCGAGGTCGGACACACCGTGGATCACTTGACGCTGCAGGTTCGATTCGTCGACCACGTCGAAGTCGATGACGCCGAGCGTGCCGACTCCGGCCGCGGCCAGGTACAACAGTGCGGGACTGCCGAGCCCTCCGGCGCCGATGACCAGGACCTTGGCGTTCTTCAGCCGCTTCTGCCCGTCCATGCCGACGTCGGGGATGATGAGGTGACGGCTGTAGCGCTCGACCTCTTCCTTGGTGAGTTCGGCGGCCGGCTCGACGAGCGGCGGCAGAGTGGCCTTCCCGCCCTCTGTACCTGACATCAGTCCTCCATCTCGCGCGTGTCGCGGTCTCACCATCTATAACCGCACGAGCTCCCCCGATCTTCCCGCGTCCACATCGTGGACGGGCGTGACAGGGATGAAGGTCCGCCGCTATCGGGTCGGTCGCCGTCGGGCACCGCCGGCCGCCGCAGGTCGTCAGTCGTCGCTGTCGGGCTGGGGGTTGGGCCAGGGATTGGGGCGACACACCTTGCCGTCGGCGGGCACGGTACCGACGTCACCGCCGTGGTCGTCGTTGAGCATCGCGACGTAGTCGTTGGCGACACCGAACGTCTGCTGCATCATCACGGGCGCGAGCGCACCGTCCTCCGGGCAGCCGACGTGGCCGCTGCCCAGCGCGTGTCCGACCTCGTGGTTGATGACGTACTGCCGGTAGCTGCCTAGGTCTCCGTTGAACGCCATGGCGCCGCGCACCCAGCGGGCCAGGTTGATGACGACGCGGGAACCGTCGGGTGTGGCCAATCGGCACGACGACTCGTACCCGATCGCGGTGCCACACAGCTTGCCCGAGGTCTCGGGCGAGGCGAGGCTGACTTGGAAGTCCGGATCGGGATGGGTCTCGTCCACCCGTTTGAGGGATACGTCACCGGTGCCGACCCAGCTGCGCTTGTCGGACAGGGTGCTTTCGACGGCAGCGGCGAAGCTGTCGTCACCGGCGTAACTGGCCGGGTCGAGCCCGTCCTCGACCTCGACGGTGTAGGTCCACAACGGTCCGGAGTCACCGGCCTGTTTGCCGCTTCCCTCCCCCAACGGCACCACATGCCAGGTGCCCTCTCCGGTTTGGGAGTAGTCACCGCCTTCGGGCAGTTTCGCGGTCGGGATGTCGAGGTCGACGGGTTCGGCCGGGACCTCGGTGGCCACCGGATCGGGTCGCTCGTCGGCACTGTCGCTCGGCGCGTCATCGGCTGCGATGTCGCTGTCGTCCGCACCGGATCCGCGCGTGGTGTCGAACACGACGAGCACGGTGACGACGAGCAGGATGGGCACGAGATAGGCGCGCCAACCGAAGGTCGCGGTGAGTTTCCTCAGACCGGTGGCCTTGGACTGACGCGCTTTCGTGTTCTCGGCGGGCCGCCAGGACGCCCGTAGAGGCTCGGCCGAGCGGCGTCTACGGTCGGCTCGGGACTCCTCCTCGTCGTCCGATAGCGGTTCGTTGTTCTCGCCACGGGCAGCAGCAGGGTCGAGACCGGACATCGCAACGTCCCGGTCTTCTTTTCGTGCTCCTTCTGTTACCCGATCCACGACTCTCAGAGTGCCACATCAGCTCGATCGGGTCCGCTTGTACCTCGACACATTCGACCTATCACGTGTCACCCGAACGGACTAGCAAACACTCACCAGCGTCCCTCCTCGACGCTCTCCCACATACCGAGCACGGCCTTGGCCACGGTCGTGGGTCGCTCCATCTGCGCCACGTGCCCCGTTCTGGGGAGCACGAACAACCGCGCACATGGGATGAGGCGAGCGGTTCGGGGAGCCCGGCGCACGGAGATGACCCGATCGTGGGTGCCCCAGACCACGAGAGTCGGGGCGCTGATCCGTGGCGCCACCGACCACAACGACTCGTCGCCCCGGGCGAACCAGGTGCGGAAGATCTCCAGTGTGCTGAGCGCCATGGCACGTTGGGCCCAGACGTGAGCGGCGCGCGCACCGTGTTCCTCGACGAACTCGTCGAAGCGACGGTCGGGCACCGACGCCGGATCGGCGAAACAGAGCCGGAGGACCTGCTCGGCCCGTTCCCGTGGGGTCATCGCCGCCAGGGTTCGCCGGACCCGCTTACCGATCACCGGCAGGTACGCCAGCGGAAGCCGGGGTTCCGCCAACCTGCGCGGGTCCGGCCGCCGGTCGGGCACCGCGGGCGAGATGAGCGTCAAGGTGCGCACGAGTTCGGGCCTGCGTGCGGCGACGAGCATCGCCACCGCGCCCCCCATCGAGTTACCGAGCAGGTGCACAGGGGCCTCGGTGTGCTCGTCCAGGTAACCGGCCAGCACCTCGGCGTGCGAGGAGAGGCTGAACGAGAATCCGTCCCGCGGCTCGGAGAGCCCGAATCCGGGGAGGTCCGGCGCGTGTCCGGCCGCGTGCGGGGCGAGCAACCTGCCGAGATCCGTCCAGTTCGTGGCGGAACCGCCGAGGCCGTGCACGTACACGGCCGAGGCGGAGCGAATCCGCGTCTCGTCGGCGCCGTCCGTGAGGCGCTCCGTGTGACGGACGTGGAGTGTGAGGTCCCCGACCCGACGCCGCTCCCCCGGCCAGGGTCCGGCGGTCAGGTCCAGTTCCGGCAGAGGCGTGCTCGACAGCGGTACGTGCGTGAGTGGCGGACGGGAGGTCGGGAGAGCCGGTGTCGAGCTGTCGGGTGAACTGTTCAATGTCTCGGGCACGGTTCCAGCATGCCCGACACGTAGCGTTTGGCATGCAGTACATACCCACGAGTAGTGTGCGGTGGGAAGTATGACCGGAGGGCGGGGATGATGGACACGGAGCAGGCGCAACCACAGCTTTCGAGCCAGGACGGCGACTCGGCACCGCTTGGCCGTGGGGTACGACTCCCCCGGACCGAGCGCCGCGCGCAGCTGCTGGCGGCCGCGCAGGAAGTGTTCGCGGCCAACGGCTACCACGCGGCGGCCATGGACGACATCGCCGAGCGCGCCGGTGTCAGCAAGCCCGTGCTCTACCAGCACTTCCCCGGCAAGCTCGACCTCTACATCGCCCTGCTGGAAAGTCATGTCGACACCCTGGTGTCGACCGTGCAACAGGCACTGGGGTCCACGACGGACAACAAGCAGCGGGTGAAGAACGCGGTGGGCGCGTTCTTCGAGTTCGTCAACAACGACGCGGGCGCGTTCCGCATGGTGTTCGAGTCCGACCTGCGAGGGGAGCCCGCGGTGCAGGAGGCCGTGGACCGGGCGACCTCGGCCAGCGTCGACGCGATCACCGAGACGATCACCGCGGACGCGGGACTCGACGAGGAGAAGGCTCGGTTGCTGGCCGTGGGGCTGGTGGGAATGAGCCAGGTCAGCGCGAGGTTCTGGCTGGCCAACAGCTCGATGCCGTTGGAGGAGGCCGTGGCGCTGACCTCGACCTTGGCGTGGCGCGGGATCGGCGCGGGCTTCCCGCTGTCCGGCAGGGACTGACCGGACAGCGGGTCGACGGTCGTTTCCCGGCTACCCGGTCACTACCCGGTCACACCGCCGTGAGCGGCACAGAGCGGTGATGTGTTCGGCCACGTCGTGTGCGCGCTCCTGCGGCAACATGTGTCCCGCGTCCGGGTACAGCACCAGTCGGCCGGTTCCCAGTTCGTCGGCGAGGCGGTCGATGGTCGCCGTCCCGCGTTCGGCTGGTGCCGATTCACCGTGCCCGCGCAGGTCGTAGCGCACACGGCGCACGTCTTTCGGGAGCAGGTCGACGACGCGGTCCCAGGTCCGACGATCCTGTGTCCACCCGTGGCCGTCCCCTGTGACGAACCAGTGCATGCTCACTTGTCCGCAAGCAGGAACGACCGGCGCCACCACGGCATTCCGGGCCCTCCGACCAACCCGACCTCGTCGAGGAAACCCATGATCCGCTCCCCGAAGTAGCGGATGGTCCCCTGCCAGTGCGGGTTGTTCATGGCCGCCCGGTAGCCCTCCTTCGGGCTGATGCCGACGGCCTTGTAGACGGCCGGGTTCACGAGGCTGCGGGTGACCTCGTGGGAGACCACGGCGAGCAGCCACTGCTGGTAGGCCCGCTCGGGTCCGCGCAGCTTCGCCACGCCCCGCCGCACCTCTTCACGCGCGAAGGTGACGTGCCGCGCCTCCTCCAGTACGTGGATGCGGTTGACCATACGCACGAGCGGCTGAATCTGCGGGTCGTTCATCTGCTCGCGCTGCAACCGGTCGAGGATCTCCTCCGCGACGAGGATCGCCCCGTACATGGCCGGGCCGTAGGCGAGGACGTTCAGCAACTTGCCCATCTGCCTGCGCCAGGCGACCGGCCCGTAGTGCGGGCAGCCGAGGCGATCGCTGAAGCGGGCGAACATGGTGGAGTGCCGGCATTCGTCGGCGATCTCGGTGAGCGCGTACTGGGCGAAGCCGGTAGTGGGGTCGGTGTTGTAGACCTCCTTGAGCAGCATCTGCATCAGCAGCACCTCGAACCAGATGCCGTTGGTGGCGATGCTGGCGGCTTCGTGCTTACCGAGCTCGATGCGCTGTTCCGGCGTCAGCCGCTCCCAGAGCGCGGTGCCGTAGAGGGAGGTGCGTTCCTCGGGGATGTAGCGCTTGCCCTCGACGAGAGGCGCGTCCCAGTCGATGTCGATCTCGGGATCGTAGAACTTGTTGGCCGACGACCTCAGCAGCCGTTGCGCGGTCTTTTCGCGGGTCGCCTCTGTCACGGCACGCGTCATCGCGGCCCACCACCTTCCACGTTTATGTAACCATTGGTAACAGTTACTTCTGGTAGCATGGACAACATGCCCGAGCGTGTCAACAGCTCCAGCAGGCCCAGGCGGTTTTCCGAGGAGAAACCCACCGGAGACGCCCGGCGCGATCGCTGGCGCAAACATCGGATCGCACGGCGAGCCGAGTTCGTGGAAGCCGCTCTGAAAGCGCTCGACGAACACGGTCCCGACATGGGGATGGAGGAGCTGGCCACCGCCGCGGGCGTGACCAAACCGGTGTTGTACCGGCACTTCGCCGACAAGGCCGACCTGTACCTGGCACTCGGCGAACGAGGCACGGAGATCCTCTTCGAACGGCTCCTTCCCGCCATCAACGCCGAGCTCGCCCCCGTGCCCCGTATCCGCATGGCACTCACCGCGTTCTTCTCGGTGATCGAGGAACACCCGAACCTGTACCGGCTGCTGGCACGCAAGTCGGTCGGCGGAAAACCGGTGGGCGCCGACGTGGTCGCCGAGGACAAACAACTCATCGCCACGGCGCTGACCGCGCTGCTCGGCGACTACATGCGCATGCTCAACATGGACTCCGGTGCGGCCGAGCCGTGGGCCCACGGCATCGTCGGCATGGTGCAGAACACCGGCGAATGGTGGCTGGACAAGCGCACCATGAGCCGCGACAGCGTCGTGGAGTACCTGACCCAAATCATCTGGGCGGCCATCGACGGACTGACCCGCCAGCACGGGATCGTGTTGGACCCGAACAAACCGCTGGAAGCCAACAAAGTCGTCACCTTAAAACCCGGCCCCTTCGAGTACGAGCAGACGGGAGAGACATCGTGAGCGCACACGACCATGACGAGGACGGTTACGCGGGCGCGGCCACGCTGGTACTCGGCGAGACCGAGCTGCCCATCGAGGTGGAACTGCGCGGGTACTTCCAGCCCATCGACGGCTACTACCACTGGTACGGCCGCATCAAGGCCGACTCCGCATTGTCCGAATTGGCCGGCGGCAAGAAACACAAGGTCGAGATCCGTACCCCCGAAGGCAGCGCCCACGGCGAGATCTCCGACCCCGACCCGTGGGACCGCTACCGGATCATGGGCGTGAGCACGCCGCCTTTCGCGGTGCCCACGTCGTTGGAGGAACTGGAGTCCGCGGAAGGCTAGTACCGGCCACCCGGCACCCCGGGTCCACAGTCCACCTACGAAACGGGCCACCCCACCTGCTCAGGTGGGGTGGCCCGAAAGCTTCGAACACTCGCGCGCCGTCAGGAGCCGACTGCGAAACCGACCCTGCGGACATCGGACGGCGCGATCTCGACATAGGCGATCCGAGCGGCGGGCACGAGGAAGGTACGGCCTTTTTCGTCGTTGAGCCGCAGCAGACCGTTATCGGCGCCCAGGGCCTCGGCGACCTGCTTCTCCACCTCTTCCTGCGAGGAGTTGCTGGCCACCACGAGTTCCCGCGGCGCGTCCTTGATGCCGATCTTGACTTCCACGTGCGACCTCCGCCTGAGTCGTGTCTGTCGTCGGTTCCAGGCTAGCCGAGACCGAGCTTCTGCATCCGTTTGGTGTGCCGCTGCTGCAGCCGACGGAACAACGCGGCGATGCCCGACAGGTCACCGCTGCCGGCCACGATGAGTTCGGCCAGCCCGTCTCGTTCGGCGACGATGTACTGGGCCTGGGTCAACGCCTCGCCGAGCAGGCGCCGACTCCACAGGGCCAGCCGGTCCCGCGTCGGCTTGTCGTTCTCGATCGCCGTCGCGACCTCACGCTGGGCGAAGGCGGAGTAACCGGTGTCGGCGAGCACGGTGAACACGAGCTCCCGAGTCCGCTCGTCGAGCACCCCGGCGAGCTCGCGGTAGAGGTCGGCGGCGAGGTTGTCCACCACATACGCCTTGACGAGCGATTCCAACCACATCCTGGGCGTGGTGGACTCCTGGAACGCGTCGATGTGCCGAATGAAGGGCCGCATCGCGTCCTCAACCGAGACCCCGTGATCCGCGAGGTACCGCTCCAACAGCCCGTAATGCCCCATCTCGGCGGCCGCCATCGACGCCAGCGCGGCGCGGCTGGCCAGCGTGGGTGCCGTGCGGGCGTCCTCGGCGAGCCTGTCGAACGCCGACAACTCGCTGTAAGCGAGCACGCCGAGCAGGTCGACGACCCCCGTGCCGATGTTCTCGGTGTCCCCTGCCTGCGCGTCAGTCACGCGACAACAGTAGTTCAGCCCGCGACGAGACCAACAACACGCCGCCCGACCGCCACGATGCCGGGAACACGGGAAGGGAGGGGCTAGACTCTGCGTTGGTAGTGAAGTAGCCCTTGTGTAGTGCACGACGTCGAGACGGTGCGCGTGGGCGCTCGGTACGGCCTCGGTGAACAAGAGGGAAATCGGCCGCCGGTGCCGATCTTTCAGCGCTGTCTTCCGTCGCACTTCACTACGAATTGACAATGTGCGTGCACGCCTCCAGCGGCGTCCCATCCCGTTTCGTGTGACACGCCGCGAAGCGAACGCTTCGGCGTGGTGGTCGAATGCCGCAACTACCCGGCCGTGCGCGCTGGTATGAGAGAGGCGATTCGACATCGACCCGAACAACCACACAGCCGAACCCATTGCCGGCAAACCGGACAACCCCACATTCGCCGACCTCGGCGTACATCCCGAGATCGTCCGCGCGCTCGCGGACTCCGGTATCGAGCGCACCTTCGACATCCAGGCCCTGACGCTTCCCCTCGCGTTGCGCGGTGAGGACGTCATCGGGCAAGCCAGGACCGGAACGGGTAAGACGCTCGGCTTCGGTGTGCCACTCCTGCAGCGACTCACCACCCCGGGCGACGGCACGCCCCAGGCACTCGTCGTGGTTCCCACCAGGGAACTGTGCGTGCAGGTAAGCCAGGACCTCGCGAAGGCGGG
The DNA here is from genome assembly GCF_027317685.1 of Saccharomonospora sp. NCBI lineage: Bacteria > Bacillati > Actinomycetota > Actinomycetes > Pseudonocardiales > Pseudonocardiaceae > Saccharomonospora > Saccharomonospora sp. The sequence goes on along the minus strand of NZ_DAHVQP010000022.1, from coordinate 35,564 downwards.
CAAGCACCTCGGCATACGGATCACGTCCATCTACGGCGGTCGCCCCTACGAGTCGCAGATCCAGTCCCTCCGCGAAGGCGTGGACGTGGTCATCGGCACGCCGGGCCGTCTGTTGGACCTCGCCGAACAGCGCAATCTCGTGCTCGGCAAGGTGTCCACCCTGGTGCTCGACGAGGCCGACGAGATGCTCGACCTCGGGTTTCTGCCCGACATCGAGCGCATCCTGCGGATGGTGCCCGAGAAGCGGCAGACGATGCTGTTCTCGGCGACCATGCCCGGCCCGATCCTCACGCTCGCGAGGACGTTCCTGCACCAGCCCACCCACATCCGGGCCGAGGACAACGAAGCCAGCTCGATCCACGAGCAGACCACCCAGTTCGTGTATCGGGCGCACTCGCTCGACAAGCCGGAGCTGATCGCGAAGGTGCTCCAGGCCGAGAGCCGCGGGCTGACGATGATCTTCACGCGGACCAAGCGCACGACACAGAAGGTGGCCGACGACCTCACTGAACGCGGGTTCGCCGCCGCCGCCGTCCACGGCGACCTGGGCCAGGGCGCCCGGGAGCAGGCGCTGCGGGCGTTCCGCTCCGGCAAGGTGGACATCCTGGTGGCCACCGACGTCGCCGCGCGCGGCATCGACGTCGACGGCGTCACCCACGTCATCAACTACCAGACCCCCGACGACGAGAAGACCTACGTGCACCGCATCGGCCGCACGGGCCGCGCGGGCAGGACCGGTGTGGCGATCACGCTCGTGGACTGGGATGAGGTGCCGCGCTGGAAATTGATCTCGGACGAGCTCGGGCTCGACATGCCCGACCCGGTGGAGACGTACTCCACGTCGAATCACCTGTTCACCGATCTCGGTATCCCCGAGGACGCCACCGGTCGGCTACCGCTGTCGAAGCGCACCCGCGCGGGTCTCGACGCCGAGGACGAGGAGGACTTCGGTGACAAGCGGCGGCGAGGCCGGACGGACGCCGCCCGTAAACGCCCGCGTCGTCAGCGCAGGCGGACCCGGAGTGGCCGCGAGGTCACGGCTACGACGGCACAGGCGGACTCGCCCGAGCAGTCCGACGAGGCCGCCGGCACCACCCGTCCGCGCAGGCGCAGGACACGGGGTGGCGTCTCCCACACTCCCACCGCCGAACACGCCGCGCCCGCGGACAAGGAGGAGTCGGCGCACGGAGACGGCGGTGAGCGACCGACCCAGCGTCGGCGGCGCAGGCGTCGGGTGAGCTCCGCGGGCCCCGCCAACACGGCCGAAACAGCGGCGGGGGCAGACTAGGGCGCGTGAGCACCCCGCCCGATCGGCCCAGCGAGCGGCCCAGCGAGCACAGCCCCGCAGCGCCCGCGCATCCGCCGGGAACCGAGGATGTGCTCGCGTCCACGGACGTCCGTCCCGGCGGCGAGGTCGGCGAGGTCGACAACGGCGACAACGGCGGCAACGACGGCGGCGACACCGACGCCAGCACCGACGCCGACGCTGCCGAGCAGCCGCCCGCCGAGCGGCCCTCGCGCCGTTCCCCCTGGAATCGCCCTCGCGACCGGGTTCTCGCCGTGGCCCTGGCCGTGGTGTGCATCGCCGCGGGCGTGGTGGTCTGGCTGAACAGCGACAGCCGCGCGACCGAGCAACACACGACGTCGGTGCCGCCGCCACGACTGGCTACGCCGGAGGCCGTGCCGGGCAGCCTCGCGGAACGGTGGCGCTCCCCCAGCGAGGCCACGCCCGAACCGGTCGCCGAAGGCGGGTTCGTGGTCACCGGCTCCGATGGCACGGTCGCGGGCCGCGACCCGCTGACCGGCGAGGTCCGGTGGAGCTATTCCCGGGACCTGGCGTTGTGCACGGTCGCGGGCGCCTGGTCGAAGGCGGTGGCCGTCTACCGCAAGAGTCTCGGCTGTAGCGAGGTCACGCAGCTCGACCCCCGTACGGGGCACAGAACGGCCCAGCGCAACGGCGACGCCGAAGCACCCACTCGGCTCGTCGTGGACGATGCACACGTGACCACCACCGGCGAACGGCTGCTCAACACCTGGCGCAGCGACCTGGTGCGGACCATGGAGTACGGCCGAGTCCCCGCGCCGGAGAACCCGGAACGACAACCGCGAACGGGGTGCCGGTACTCGAACGTGGCCGCCGGGGCCGACAACGTCGGCGTGATCGAGCACTGCCCCGAGGAGACAGGGGCGCGCCTGACCGTCCTGAAGGCCGCGGGCGAGGAAGCCGACGAGCCCGAACAGGTGTTCAGCGCGCTACTGCCGGAGATGTCCGCCCAGCTCGTGGCCATGTCGGAGGAACGAGTGGCCGTCGCGTTGCCGAAGCGACGCCGGTTGCTCGTGTTCGACTACGAGGGCAGGCAACAGGACGTTCATGACCTCGCCGTGCCCACGGACGAGCTCGCCGCCGTCCCGGAGTCGGGCGTGGTGCCCACCTCGACCGGCCGCGAGAACGTGTACTGGTTCACCGGTTCGCGCACCGTGGCGCTGTCGGCGGACGAGCTGCGACCGCGTTGGACCGCCGAGAACACCCTCGGCCCGGGTACGGTGTTCGCCGGGGAGTACGTCGTGCCCATCCCCGGTGGGCTCGCGGTACTCGACGAGCGCACCGGCGCCACGACCCGAACGGTGGCCGTGGATCGCCGAGGCCACGACGGGCCGGTCGAGCTGGAGGCGACGGGCCCGGTTCTGCTCGAACAACGTGGACGGACGCTAGTAGCACTGAGATGAGTTTCGAACGGATGCACGGATTTTCTCAGTTGAGTCCGCACGGGGCCGCCCGCGTGGAACTACCCGGCACGCACGGTCCCATCGCCGCGCTGGAGGGTCCGCGTCCCAACGACCCCATCGCCACGGCGGTTCTCGTTCCCGGCTACACCGGTTCCAAGGAGGATTTCGCTCCGCTGCTGGACGGCATCGCCGAAGCGGCGATCCTTCCGGTGGCGATCGATCTCCCCGGCCAGCACGAGTCCTCCGGTCCCGACGACGAGTCGGCCTACGGCCCGGCGCAGTTGGGCAAGGTCGTGGCCGAGCTGGTGACCGGCCTGGCCACGGAACGTCCGGTGCTGTTGCTGGGCCACTCCTACGGTGGTCTAGTCGCGCGCGCCACCGTGCTGGCGGGTGCGCCGGTCGCGGGGCTGACCCTGTTGTGCAGTGGCCCCGCCGCCCTCCCACCCGGGCCCCGGCACACGGCCTTGGACAGCGGGGAGGAGCTGCTGCGCTCCCAGGGTGTGGAGGCCTGCTATGCCGTGCGGAAACAGCTGGACACACAACTGTCCCCGCACCGTTTCACCGCTTCACCCGAATTGGACGCATTCCTACGGGAACGGTTCGTGGCGACCGAGGCGGCGTGTCTGTTGGGCATGGCCGACGGCCTACGGCACGAACCCGACCTCGTCCCCGACCTGGCGGACGCACTGCGCGAACACGACATACCGGCCGCGGTGGTGGCGGGCGAGCACGACAACGCCTGGAGCGTGCCGAGCCAGCGGGACATGGCGCAGCGGCTCGGCGTGGAGTTCGTCACCATCCCCGGCGCGGCGCACTCCCCGAACACGGAGGCCCCGGACGCGCTGCTGCGGGAACTCCTGCCCCGCTGGCACTCCTGGTTGGGCGAGTAGTGAGAAAACGGTGAGGCGAGGGACGGCGCCGCTGCCTCACGACCACCAGAACAACCACAACATCATCGCGGTCACCACCACGACGGCCGCTCCGGCCGCTCCCGCGCGTACACCACTGCTCCGCTCGGCCCGGTACTGTGCCGCTCCCGCGAGCGCCACACCGATGAGGTGCCCCACGATGGAGTACGCGCCCGGACCCTCACCGTCGTTCGTCCACGCCAGAACCTGCGCGCCCAACAGCACGAGGAGCACCAGCACCCATCCGGCCACACAGGAGCCGGTGATGCCGCGCCATACGGGTATCCGCGCCCGTACCGGTTCCGGAGACGATGTCGGCACGGTCAACTCCACCGTTTCCGGCTCTGCCATGTGTCTCTTCCGCCAATCGTTGTCACGTCGTCGGTGCCAGCAAGTCCCACGGGCGTGCCGCCGGCGCCGCTTGCTGCCCCTCGGGGCAGCTGGAACGCAACTCGCACCAGGCGCACCGAGGCGCGGGCCGCGCGGGAAAGAGCCGATCGGGATCGTCCCCTCGGCCAAGCCTGTCGGCCGCGGTGTGCGACGCGGTGGCGGTCTCCTCCGCCCTTCTCACGTGTTCGGTCAAGTCGGCGTCGGTGTGTTCGGCGACGGCGACGGTGGCTGTGGGTAGATGGTGTAGTTCCACGCGCGAACAAGGTTTACGCAGGGTTCGCGCCGCCGCGGCGGCGTACAGCGCCAGAGCGCGGGACCGCCGCGCATGCGTGTCGCTCGGTGGGGTCCGGCCCGTCTTGTAGTCGACCACGACCAGCTCGCCGTCGCGATCGTCGATGCGGTCGGCACGGCCCTCGACGATCAGCGACGGTGACGCCGGGTCACTGCCGACCGTGGCCGACACCCACCGCTCCACCCCGACCGGATCGACATCGGCGCCGTGCTGTTCCACGTAGTCGGCGACCCAGCGACGGGCGGCCTCGGCGTACCGGGCCACCTGCACGGCGTCGGCGAATCCCCCGCTGCGCCAATGCCGGCTCACCAGCGTCTCGGCCCGCTCGGGAGTGCGCTTCGAGACCGGGAGCGTGAACAACTCCCTCAACGCGTTGTGGACCACCGCGCCCAGCGTGGTGTGCGCCCACGGCCCCGTGCGCGGTGGCGCGGGCCGATCGAGGTAGGTCAGGCGGAAACGGCGGGGACAGTCGTCGTAAAGCGACAGCCGGGCCGGCGTCACCTTGATCAGCGGCCGGGGCTCGATACCGAAGTCGAATCCGAGCTGCTCCATGTCACGCCCCCTCGATGAACCCGCGGACGGAGTCGGCCACCAGATCCACGGCGATCGCGGCCAGCAACAGACCGGCGATCTTGGCCAGCAGCGTGATGCCGCTCTCGCGCACCACCTTGATCAACACACCGGAGAACCGCATACAGGCCCACAGCACCAGGTGCACGACCACGATGGCGGCTCCCAGCGCCGTGTACCCGTCGAGAGCCCCTTCCGTCTGCCGGACGAACACGATCGTCGCCGCGATCGCCCCCGGCCCCGCCAGCAGAGGCGTGCCCAACGGGACCAGAGCCACGTTGACGTCCTCGGCCGCCTCAGGCTGCGAACTCCCCCGGCCGGTCAGCAGGTCGAGCGCCACGAGCAGCAACAGCAACCCGCCCGCGCCCTGCAGCGCGTGGATACCGATGCCCAGGTAGGCCAGGATGAACTCCCCGGCCACCGCGAACAAGGTGACGACCAGGAACGACACCAGGACCGATTGCCGAGCGGCCTTCGCTCTCGCGGCGGGCGACTTCCGCCCGACCAGGCTGAGGAACACCGGAACGGTGCCGGGCGGATCCATGATCACCAGCAGGGTGATCGAGGCTTCCAGGAACAGCGTCGTGTCGAACACCGCGGCCGTCACGGAACCGCCCTGCGTACGCCGGTCCGCAACGACGCGCCACCCGCACGCTCCAGCAGCGCCTCGAACTGTTCCGGGTCCGTGGTCTCCTGCCCGATGGAGATCGTCTTGTTCGTGCCGTGGTAGTCACTGGAACCGGTGCGGATCAGACCGAGTTCGTCGGCCAGCGACCGCAGCCGTTCCCGTGCCGAGAGGTCGTGTTCGGGGTGGTCGACCTCCACTCCGGCGAGGCCACGTTCGGCGAGCGCGGCGATCGTCTCCTCCGACAGCGCCGGTCCGCGCGAGGCCGCGAACGGATGCGCCAGCACCGTCACCCCACCCGCCTCGGCGATCATGTCGACAGCCGTTTCGACGGGCGTGTCCGTCCTCGGCACGTAGTAACCGCGTCCGGAGCCGAGGAAGCGGTCGAACGCCTCGTTCACGGTTTCGACCACACCGGCCCGCACCAGCGCCCGCGCCAGGTGCGGCCTACCGGCGGGCGCGTCGGGCGCCAACCCGGCCAGTATCTCGTCGGCATCGACCGGCAGACCGTCCGCGGCCATCCGGTCGGCCATCGCCCGCAACCTCTCCCGCCGCTCCTGTCGGAGGCGGCGCTGCTCCGCCACCAGAGCGGGAGCGGCCGGGTCGAACAGGTAGGCCAGCACGTGGACGGACACCTTCCATCCGTCGGCGGACACCGCCTCGCACGACAGCTCGGCGCCCGGCACCAGACTCAGGCCCGGCGGCAACGCCTCGGTGGCCTCCGCCCATCCCGCGGTGGTGTCGTGGTCGGTCAGGGCGAGGACATCGAGGCCGGACTCGGCCGCCAGACGGACGAGTTCCGTAGGACTGTCGGTGCCATCGGAGACGGCCGAGTGGGTATGCAGGTCGATGCGCACATCCACTATTGTCCAGCGCACACGTCCGTGTGTGTCAGCCGGCCACCTTGCCTCGGCGGCGAGCCGCACGCTGAGCCTTGATCATCGAGAACCGCTCGGCCTTCTTCTGCTTGTCGCCGAAGACGAGTTCGGAGATCGTGTCGTAGAACTCCTCGGGTTTCGGCAGGTACTCGATGCGGTTCAGTGCCTGGATCTGACCCGCCGACTCGACGATCATGGTCCCGTAACCGAGGATGCGACCGAGGAACGGGCGTTCGTAGGTCAGGTCGGTGACCTTCGTGATCGGCATCATCAGCACCTGCGTGGTCCAGACGCCCTTGGTCATCACGAACCGTTTGTCCGTGACGACGAGGCGCTCGACCCACCACTCGATCACCTGATAGGCGAAGCGCAGCACGAGGAACAGCGCGGCGTACCAGAGGACGTTCTGCAGTAGCCACATGGCCGGCGGCAGGATGTACGAGATCATCACGCACACGGCGATCAGGGCGACGGCTTCGAACGTCTGCCAGATAAGACAGGACCAGTGCCGCCGGACCCTGATCACCCGGCGCTCGGTGTCGAGCAGGTACTCGTCTGGATCGCGAGGCGCGAACATGGCCGCAGCCTACCCGTCGATCAGCTGAAAACGTTGCTGACGAACGTGATCACCGCTTCGGCGGCATCGCGCAGCGCGGTGATGATGCTGTCAACGAACCCCGCTGCCTCCGTTGGTCGGGCGATCACGAAGAAGAGGACCAACGCGACACCGGCGAACGTCGCAAGCTTTTTCGCGTTCACGGCGATCAATCCCGTCTCTCGAAGTGCAGACCTGTACACGGCTTGGTGCCACTAAGTTTGTACCTCACTGCGCTCCGTTACGGCAGCAAAGTCCTGCGCTTGGGTCAGCCTTCTGCAAAGATAATTATCTTTGACTACGTACCGTAACCGTACTGAGTGATGTGCAACACTCGGCGTGTACGTCGAACGACGGGAGGACAGACCTTGGCGGCCACCGTGCGCTGTGTCGGTGGGATCGTATTCGACTCGACGGGCCGACTGCTGCTCATCCGGCGAGGCCGCCCTCCGGGGAAAGGACTGTGGTCTCTACCTGGCGGTCGAGTGGAATCCGGCGAAAGCGACATAGCCGCCGTCGTCAGGGAACTCCGCGAGGAAACCGGCCTCACGGTACGGCCGCTCACCCTCGCAGGCACCCTCACCCGAGGGCAGTACGAGATCCACGACTACACGTGCACGGTCGAAGGTGGACAGCTGCACCCCGGCGACGACGCCGACGATGCCCGATGGGTGAATTCGGCCGAATTCACGAACCTGGACGAGTCGGGCCACCTCACCGAGGACCTCGCCGAGACCCTCCGAGGTTGGAACGCGCTACCTCGCAACTGAGCGCCGCTGGAAACCTCCGAAGCTCACTTGAACCCCTGAGTCCCTCCTGAGTTCCCTCTGAGGCCGCCTGAGACCGTCTGAGGTCCTTCAGAAACGGCCGGAGCCGTCGAAAACCCGGCGAAGGTCACGCCGCAGGCGCTCGACGATCACCGTGCCGACCACGTCATGCGCTGGCCGTGCGGCACCGCCGTGGCCTCGAACTCGGCGCTCATCCGCCGCCCGTCGAACGAGACCACACTCAACGTGGACCGTCCCGTCGTGGCATAGGCGAGTTCGTCGCGACCGGGCAGCACATGGTTCAGTCCTGCCTCGTAGTTCTCCATCGCCACCCACCACAGCGGACGATGTCCAGCGAGCTCCCGCAGCGCCGCCACAAAGTCCTCCCGGCGTGGTTCCGACAAATAGGGCAAGGTGTGGCTGGTGTAGACCACGAGGGGCAACTCCTCCGGCACGCGCGCGGCCGCGGTCGCCAGGTCGTCCACGGCGTCACCGGTCACCAACTCCGGACGCCACCGGCTCTGCGCGGCGGCCGCGGTACGCAGCAGCCGGACCCGGTCCGGTTGATCGGCCCACACGCAGGCTTCCAACCACGCCAGCTCGTCCTCGTCGGAGGCGTCGACCGGTGAGCGGTCCAGCCCCACGCGGGCCTTCACCGCCATCTTCTTCGGCAGGGTCGGGAACTTCGCCCCCTCACTCACCGACAGCGCGCAGTGCAGTCCCACCGCGGCCTTCGCAGGCCCCGCCGATACCTGCTCGCCACCGTCGCACTGATAGCGATAGGCGAAGGTGTCCATGCCCAGCAGCAACCCGGCACTGCACCCCACCTCGAGCAGACCGATCGGGCCGCGCACCCGCTTGGCCACCGAAGCGACGGCGGGGAACAGCACGGCCGCCCTGTTCACCTCGTTGGTCTGAGTGAACCGGGTGGTGACGAGCTCACGCATCGACTCGGCACGATCGAGGACGAACTCTCGGAACAACGGCCACGTCTGCGTGTCCGGCCCGTCCAGACCACCCAACGACGGGTAGTACCGCGACAGCGGATGGATCGGCTCCGCCTGGAGCAAGCGATGCGCGGCCGCCAGCAACAGCGTCGGTTGCGCGTCGTTTCCGGAGGCGGCCGCCAACAGCGAGGCCACGTCGTCGTCGGCAGCGGCCTGCGCCGCCAGATGTTCGTACAGAGGCGAAGCCCCCGTCGCTTCGTAGTCGGCGAACCGACGCAGCCGTTCGCGGATCGTTTCCAGACTCGAAGTCATGTCCGTCCTTGAGGCGAGGCGCGCAAATGTCATCACGTCATCCACGTCATCCCCGCCGCTGCAGCGACGAAGCGGACGTAGACAGGCTCCACCGTAACCGTTGATCGCGCCCCGACGCGTGTGTCGTTCACTCGTCACACATGACGCTTTTCACCCGCGTCGCACCGCCCTGCGCCGACGGCGAACCGCTGTAAGAGGTATCCTCGTCTGTTGGCGCGGTGGGATCTCTGGCGAAGAACGATCGGCCTACCCGCGCGGGGTCCGTCCGTCGACTCCGAGGAGGTGAGGACGCAATGAGCAGTGGCGATAGTCCGCTCCCTAGTACTGCCGGCGTTCCTGCCTTCGGGGCCGACGTGATGCCGCCGCGGTAGAACACGTCCGAGCGCCGCACGCCCAGGCGGGATCGCCGGCATGTGCCTGTCGTCCTAGTCCGCGACGTCACAGCCAGGAGATTCCATGTCCGCCATTCCTTCCCTCGGTAACCTGCGCACCCGGGCTCACGGTCGCGCCTTCCACAACGGCCGCCGCGCGCCGCAGGAAACACGAACCTCCGCCTGTGTCGTCGACTGCGGTGTCTACGTCGACGGTGTGCGACTTCCCGGCGAGTGGTCCCACACCGACGCCATCGCCGAGGTCCGCAAACGCGGTGAGGGTTTCGTGTGGATCGGCCTGCACGAACCCGACGAGAAGCAGATCCAAGGCATCGCCGACACGTTCGGCCTGCACGAACTCGCCGTCGAGGACGCCGTGCACGCGCACCAGCGGCCGAAGCTGGAACGCTACGACGACACGCTGTTCATGGTGTTCCGCACCATCCGCTACGTCGAACACGACTCGCCCACCACCGCCAACGAGATCGTCGAGTCCGGCGAGTTGATGGCGTTCCTCGGCTCCGACTTCATCATCACCGTGCGCCACGGAAACCATGCCGGGCTGACCCACCTGCGCAGGGAGCTCGACGCGGACCCAGAGCGTCTCGCCCCCGGGCCGGCGGCGGTGCTGCACGCCATCGCCGACCACGTGGTCGACCACTTCCTCGTCGTCACCGAGCGCATCGAGGACGACATCGACGAGATGGAGACCGAGGTCTTCGCGCCCCGCACACGCATCACCTCGGAACAGATCTACCTGTTCAAACGCGAAGTGCTGGAACTCCGCCGAGCCGTACTGCCCCTGGCCCGGCCGTTGCGCAGGCTCTCCGAGGGCTACACCTGGCTCATTCCCGACGAGATCCGGTCGTACTTCCGCAACGTGCACGACCACGTCACGACCGTGTCCGACCGGGTGGCGGCCTTCGACGAACTGCTGACCACGCTGGTGGACGCCACCCTCGGAAAGCTCACCCTGCAGTTGAACTCGGACATGCGCAAGATCACGGCGTGGGCCGCGATCATCGCCGTGCCCACCGCCATCGCTGGTATCTACGGCATGAACTTCGACTACATGCCCGAACTGAGTTTCAAGTACGGCTACCCGATCACTCTCGGAGTGATCCTCGCTCTCTGTCTGTTGCTTTACCGGATATTCCGGAAGAACCGCTGGCTCTAATCCCTGTCTTCACCGCGTGGCTAGGAGGACGTCATGCTCCGCATGCTCACCAATCTGAAGTTCTGGGCGCTGGTCGGCGCACTCACCTGGCTGGTCGTGGTCGTCGCCATCATCGCGCTGAATCCCGAGTACGCATTCCACGGAGGGTGAGAGAAAATCGTGCAGCCGTGTCCGCAGCCTGCGTAGCCGTGTTCGCAGGCTGCGGACACGCATACGGCGTCATCCCTCGTAAGTGAGGTTCTTACCCGAGTCCGGGTCGAACAGCTGGATCTTGTCCACGTCGAACCACACCTGCGCCCGGCCGCCCTCGCGGACCTCCGATGCCGCGGAAAGCCGGGTCACGATGGCGGAACCCGCGTCGGGGACGCCGGAGGCACCGGAGTCGGCCGCGAGCTCGGTGAGCCCGGCGGTCGTGATCGGCTCGGAGTCCCTGGTGAGGTAGGCGTACTTCTCCGAACCCATCGATTCCAGCACGTCCACCGTGGCGTCGAACGTGGCACCGCCACGGCGATGTCCTTCCTCGACGAGCGAGGCGTCCTCGAAATGTTCGGGGCGGATTCCCATGATGACCTCGCGTGGGGCGTTCGCCCGCTCGGCCAACCTGCGCACCCGGTCGGACAGCTCGACGGTACCCAACGCACTGCTGAGCGCCCCGTTCTCGAGTGTGGCGGGCACGAAGTTCATCGACGGCGAGCCGATGAACCCGGCCACGAACAGGTTGACCGGGTGGTCGTAGAGAAACTGCGGTGAGCCGATCTGCTGCACCACGCCACTGCGCAACACCACGACCCGATCGCCCAACGTCATCGCCTCGACCTGGTCGTGGGTCACGTAGATCGTCGTGGTGCCCAGCTTCTTCTGCAGCCTCGACACCGACGTGCGCATCTGCCCCCGCAGCTTCGCGTCCAAGTTGGACAAAGGCTCGTCCATGAGGAAAGCCTTGGGGTTACGCACGATGGCACGCCCCATCGCCACCCGCTGCCGCTGCCCACCGGACAGATTGGACGGTTTACGGTCCAGATGCTGGGTGAGGTCGAGGATGCGCGCGGCCTCCTCCACCTTCTGCTTCACGGTGGCCTCGTCCACCTTGGCCAGACGCAACGGGAACGCCATGTTCTCCCGCACGCTCATGTGCGGGTAGAGCGCATAGGACTGGAACACCATGGCGATGTCGCGGTCCTTCGGCGTCTTCTCGTTGGCGCGTTCGCCGTCGATCCGCAGCTCGCCGGAGGTGATGTCCTCCAGCCCCGCGATCATGTTCAACGCCGTCGACTTACCGCAGCCCGACGGGCCGACGAGGATCACGAACTCCCCGTCCTCGATGTGGATGTCCATTTCCGACACGGCGAGGGCTCCGTCGGGGAACCGCTTGGTCACCTTGTCGAGCACGATCTCAGCCATTGTCTAACCCTTCACCGCACCGGAGGTCAGCCCCGCGACGATGCGTCGTTGGAAGAACAACACGAACAGAATGATCGGAATGGTGATCACCACCGCTGCCGCCGAAATGGTTCCGGTCGGGTCCTCGAACTGCGAGGCACCGGTGAAGAACGACAGTGCGGCGGGCACCGTCCGCGACGCCTCCGTGGACGTCAGCGAGATGGCGAACAGGAAGTCGTTCCAGCAGAAGATGAACACCAGGATCGCCGAGGTGAACACGCCCGGTGCGGCCAGCGGCGCGATCACCTTGCGGAACGCCTGACCCGGCGTGGCGCCGTCCATCTTCGCCGCCTTCTCCAACTCCCACGGGATCTCGCGGAAGAACGCCGACAGCGTGTAGATCGCCAGCGGCAACGCGAACGTGATGTACGGCAGGATCAGCCCCGGCCACGTGTCGAACAGCCCGAGTTCCCGTTCGATGTTGAACAGCGGGGTCACCAGGGAGATCTGCGGGAACATGGCGATCAGCAACGACACTCCGACAAGCAGTTTCTTGCCGGGGAAATCGAGCCTGGCCACCGCGTACGCCGCCATCATGCCGAGGACAACGGCGATCGCCGTCGCGATGAGCGCGATACCGATCGAGTTGATCAACGGTCGGATGAACTCATCGGTCGCGAAGATCTCCTTGTAGTTGTCGAGCGTCCATTCCCGCGGAATGAAGTTGCCGTCGGCCAACGTCTCCTTCGTCTTGAACGACAGGGAGACGATCCACAGCACCGGCACGAGTGCGTAGACCACCACGATGATGTCGACCAAGGCCCACCGCGCCTTACGTGCGGCGGTGGACGTGCCCAGACCGGACACAGCCATCAGCGCTCCCCCTCCCGGTCACTGCCCGGTGCGGCCGTACCGAACACCTTGATGAAGATGAACGCGATGATCGCCACCGCGATGAAGATCAACACGGCCATCGTGGAGCCGATGCCGAGGTTGAGCCCCTTCATCAGGTTGTTGTAGGTCTGCATCGACACCGAGGAGGTGTCGTTGGCGCCGTTCGTCAACACGAAGATGTTGTCGAACACGCGGAACGCGTCCAGGGTGCGAAACAGCAAGGCCACGAGGATGGCCGGCTTCATCACCGGCAGCATCACCTTGGTGAACCGCTGCCACGCGTTCGCCCCGTCCATCGACGCCGCCTTGAGCAGGTCGTCTGGCACCAGCGCCAGACCCGCCATGAGCAGCAAAGCCATGAACGGCGTCGTCTTCCACACCTCGGCCAGAATGATGATCGCCAGCGACGGGCCCTGTTCGGTCAGTGGTGCGCCGTCCGGCGCCAGCGCATTGGCGAGGTATCCGGTCCCCGGTGTCCACGCGTAGAACCAGGAGAACGCCGCCACCACCGTGACGATGCCGTACGGAATCAGTGTCACCGTGCGCACCAGGCCGCGGCCGACCAACGTACGGTGCATGATCAAAGCCAGCGCCATGCCGAGCACGAACTCGATGGCCACCGACACCACGGTGATGAGCATGGTGACGCCGAACGCCGTCCACCAGTACGAGTTGGTGAGTACAGCGGCGTAGTTGTCGAACCAGACGAACTCCCGATCGTCCGGGAATCGGAGGTCGTAGCGCTGCAGTGACAACCAGATCGAGTACAGGATCGGATAGCCGGTGACGGCCAGCATCACGATCGCAGCGGGAGCCACCAGCAACAGGCCGAGCCTGCGTTCCGCACGCTTGCCCTCGCTCATCGGGGCCTTGCCGCGCTTGCCCGTCTCGGCCTTCGTCGCCGGTCCGGCGGTGGCCGTCGGGCTCGCTGCCGTGTCGCTCATGGGATCACGCCCTTCGAGCTCAGCGCTTCGTCGAGCTGCTCGCGTAGTTCGAGCGCGGTCTGCTCGGGGTCGATCTCCCCGGGCGGCGAGAGCACCTTGGCCATCACGATGGACAGGTTCTGGTAGGCCGGAGTCAGCGGTCGCACGGCCGCGTCCTTCAGCTCGTCCCGAATCGCGTCCTTCATCGGGTACTTCATTTCCATCGTCGGGTTGTCGTCGGGATCCGCCGGCTTCGACGGGTCGAGCGGCGTGGTGTCGTCGTAGACCGACTCGATGGTGGGCGGGACACCGTCCATCAACGCCGAGAATTTCTGGTTCTCCGCGCTACGCAGGCACAGCGCGGCCTCGAACGCCTCCGGCTTGTGCTGGGAGCTGGAGCTGACCGCGAGGTCGTAGCCGCCGATGGTGCTGCGTCCGGAGTCCTCATCGCCCACCCCCGGATAGGGGGCCCACTTCATGTGCTGCAGCTCTTCGGGCTTCTCCGCCGCGTAGGAGGCGTAGACGAACGGCCAGTTCAACTGGAACGCGGCATTGCCCTGCTGGAACGTGAGCCGGACCTCGTCCTCCTGCTGGTTGGTCAGCGACGGGTCGGTGAGCCCGGTGGAGCTGACCTCCTTCATGATCTCCAACGCCCGGACCGCGCCTTCGTCGACGACCACCGATTCGCCGTCCTCGGACAGGATGCGGCCACCCGCCGACTCGGTGATCGAGTTGTACACCACGACAAGGCCCTCGTACTGGGCGCCGGTGAACACGATCTCGTGCGGTTTGCCCTGCTCGCGCAGCTGTCGCGAGGCCTCCATCATCTCCTCCCACGTGCGGGGAGGCTCCGGGGTGATCCGGTCGTCGTACCAGAGCAGCTGCACGTTGGTGTTCTTCGGCGCGGCATACAGCTTGCCGTCCCACTGCGCCGTCTTCAGCGGACCCGGCAGGACGTCTCGTTCGGCCTCGGCCTTGTTCTCGCCGGTCCACTCCTCGACCCAGCCGGCCTCGGCGAACTCGGGCACCCAGGTGACGTCGAGCCCGAGGACGTCCATCGACGTGTCGCCCGCCGCGAGCCTGCGGACCATCTGTTCACGTTGGCCGTCGGCGTCCCGAGGGAGCTTGTGATAGACGATTTCGTAGCGGCCGTTCGCCTGTGTGTTGCAGTTGTCGACAACTGTTTGAAAGTTGTCCTCGGGGGCGTAGTAGACGTTGATCTGCATCCCGTCGTCCGCCCCGCAGGCAGCCAGCGCCGAGCCCGTTACGACGGTGACACCGAGTATCGCCGCCACACGATTGGGTGAACGCCGTAGTCGCCGCCGCGCAGCGACCTTCACCATGAGGTCTCCTCCCCACCGCACCCGGGTGGGTGAGTCCACCCACCCCGTTACGCATGGACGTTGCTGTCACAGGGCAGGCAGTACACCTGTGACCGGTGCCATAAACCTAGGGCTACCGATCACCCGGCGCAAGTACTCACGGTAACTATCAAGAGACAAGGACCGACTAAAGTTCGGTCAATTGTGTGACCCCATGGCCAGCCGGGCCAACAGATTGCGTCCCTGCTCCGCGTTTCGCGGCTGGCAGAGCACGTCGTAACGACCCGCGACCAACTGACTCGCCGACGAGAAATCGCGCCGCCCGCGCGTGGAGGCATAGCTCATCGCGGCGAACGCCGCGCCGAACACGACACCGGCGACCAGACCCACCAACACAGGCGCGTACGACATGCCCTGTGCACTGCTGAACATCCCCAGAAGCAGACCGACGAAGAGACCGAACCAGGCACCCGATAACGCGCCGGTGCCCAAAACTCGGCCCCACGACAACTTGCCGATGACCCGCTCCACCAACATCAGGTCCACGCCCACGATGGTCACGTCCTGGACCTGGAACTCATTGTCAGCGAGGTAGTCGACGGCGCGCTGGGCCTCCTCGTAGGTGGCGTAGGACCCGATCGGCCAACCGGACGGCGGCGTGGGAAGACGCGGCAGCCCC
Source organism: Saccharomonospora sp. (assembly GCF_027317685.1). NCBI lineage: Bacteria > Bacillati > Actinomycetota > Actinomycetes > Pseudonocardiales > Pseudonocardiaceae > Saccharomonospora > Saccharomonospora sp. The sequence continues at coordinate 19,807 of NZ_DAHVQP010000022.1, read as the reverse complement.
GGCGCCTGTCGACCCGACGAGAATGGACCGGTCACGATCATCACCCATGTTCTGCTCTGGTTGCGCTCACCGGCCTCCACCGGCGTGTGTACCCATGATCTCACGCTTCGCACACGGCGGAAACCGGGTGAACGGGACACGCCGGATCCGGCTTGTGACCTCCCCACACCGTGCCCGCCCCCGGCGCGACCGAAACCGCCCGCCATTTCTCGATTCCCACCCGAACCAGAGGCCGGGCAGCGCGTAGAGGCCCCAAAGAAGGCACAGGGGCCACGGAGGACGCAGAGGACATGGAAGACACGGAGGACACGGATACCGCCGAGGCCGGCATTCGAGTATGTCGCCGGTCACAAATGCTTGCACCGGCCGCCACGACGCGGACGGCAGGGCAGGCGAAGCGCTACCAGCACGTAGCATGAGGAGCGCAACGCAACTCATCAGCGACGAGAAGGTCGGTGCCGCAGCAGTGACCACCACTCAAGAGACTCCCAGCGTCGAGGACGTGCGCACCGCGCTGAACTCCGTCCACGACCCGGAGATCCACAAGCCGATCACCGAACTGGGCATGGTGAAGGACATCTCCGTCGGCGACGACGGAATCGTCACCGTCGCCATCTACCTCACCGTGGCCGGCTGTCCCCTCAAGGACACCATCACGCGCGACACCACGGCCGCCGTTTCGAAACTGCCCGGCGTGCGCGACGTGCGTGTCGAGCTCGACGTGATGAGCGACGAACAACGCACCGAGCTGCGCAAGAAACTGCGTGGCGACGTCGAGGAGCCAGTGATCCCGTTCGCACAGCCCGGCTCGCTCACCCGGGTGTACTGCGTGGCGTCCGGCAAGGGCGGCGTCGGCAAGTCCAGCGTCACCGTTAACCTCGCCGCCGCCATGGCACGTAAGGGTCTGTCGGTGGGTGTCGTGGACGCCGACATCTACGGCCACTCCATCCCCCGCATGCTCGGGGCCAGCGGCAAGCCCACCAAGGTCGAAAAGATGATCATGCCGCCCCAGGCGCACGGCGTGAAGGTCATCTCCATCGGCATGTTCACCCCCGGCAACACGCCCGTGGTGTGGCGTGGGCCGATGCTGCACCGCGCCCTGCAACAGTTCCTCGCCGACGTCTTCTGGGGCGACCTCGACATCCTGCTGCTCGACCTGCCACCCGGCACCGGTGACATCGCCATCTCGGTGGCCCAGCTGATCCCCAACGCCGAGATCCTCGTGGTGACGACGCCGCAACAGGCCGCGGCGGAAGTCGCCGAACGCGCGGGTGCCATCGCCCTGCAGACACGGCAGCGCGTCGCCGGCGTCATCGAGAACATGTCCTGGTTCGAGACGCCCGACGGCTCGCGCATGGACATCTTCGGTTCCGGCGGAGGTCAGGCCGTCGCCGAGTCGCTGTCCAAGTCCGTGGGCGCCGAAGTGCCTCTGCTGGGGCAGGTACCACTCGATCCGAAGCTGCGGGAACAAGGTGATGCGGGCACGCCGATCGTTCTCGCCGATCCCGACTCCCAGGCGAGCCAGGTACTCACCAGCGCCGCTGAAAAGCTGTCCGTCCGCGCCAGGGGCCTGGCGGGCATGATGCTCAACGTCACTCCGGCGGGACGCTGACGTCACCGGCGGGAAGCCGTTTAGGTGGCGTCCGGATCCACCGGCGGCTTCTCGCCCGGCTTCAGCGGTTCCGTCTGCGGGGACACGGGCGAATGACCACCGTTTCGTGAAGCGCCGTTCGTGGCGCTGCCGGTGCCGTTGATGTTGTCCAGCCCCAGGGGATCCGGATCACCGTCGAACAGGTGCTTCGTCACGGCCTGTTTCGGGTCGAGGTTGCGAAGATTCCGCAGCTCCTCGACGGGCTTGCGGAACTCCTCGAAATCCGTGCCCACTTCTTCACGCAGCTGCTGCCGAGCTCCCGTCGCGAAGTCCCTGACCTTGCGCACGGTCCTTCCGAGCCAGGCGGCGGCCTCGGGTAGCCGTTCCGGCCCGAGGATGAACAGGCCGGCGACGATCAGGATCAGGATCTCACTCCAGCCGATATTGTCGAACACGCGCCCAACCTCCGCCTCGGAACACGATGCGGTGAAAGCGTACCCGTCAATCCGAGCCTAGGGTCACCTCAACAGTCAGCTGACGCCCGTCCCGCACCACGCGCACGGGCACGGATTGGCCGATGTCGTGCTCCCGCACGGCCACGGTGAGCTCGGCGGCGTTCCGCACCCGCCGCTCGCCCACCTGAACGATCACGTCGCCTTCCTTGATGCCCGCCTGCGCCGCAGGACCGCCCGAGACGACGTTCTGCACCTGAGCGCCCCGCGACGTGTTGGCCGCCACGGAAGCGGCGTTCACCCCGAGGGAGGCGTGCTTGACGGAACCGTCACGCACGAGCGACTCGCTGATCTTGATCGCCTGGTTGGCCGGGATCGCGAACCCGAGCCCGATGCTGCCGCCCTCCCCCGAACTGCCCACGGTGCGGATCATGGAGTTGATCCCCACGAGAGCGCCCGTGGCGTCGACGAGCGCCCCACCGGAGTTACCCGGGTTGATGGCCGCGTCGGTCTGGATGGCGTCGTAGGTCACCGGGGGGTCCCCGTTCTCCCCCGGAGCGGTCACCGGACGGTTGAGAGCACTGACGATGCCCTCGGTGACCGTGTTCTCCAAACCGAAGGGAGAACCGATGGCCATGACCTGGTCGCCGGGTGCGAGCGAATCGGAGTCACCGATCTCGATGACGACGGGGTCTTCCACACTGACCTTGAGTACGGCGAGATCGGTCTTCGGGTCGCTACCGACGACCTGGCCGCTCGTACGGGTACCGTCGATGAACACCACGGTGACCTTGGCGTTGCCGTCCCGCATCGCGTGGGACACCACGTGGTGGTTCGTGAGGATGTATCCCTCGGGATCGATGACCACACCGGAGCCGACACCGCCGGATTGGCCTGCCTCGACCTCGATGGACACCACGGCGGGCGCCACCTTCTGCGCGATCGCCGCGACCGAGCCCGCCGGCCGTTCTTTGGCGGCTTCGGCTTCCGCGAAGTTCAACTCCCCGGTGAGCGAGTTGCCCGCTGAGGAGATCGCCCATCCGACCACACCGCCCCCGGTCCCGATCAGCAGCGCTATGGCCCCGAGCAACGCCAGCGCGGTCGGTTTGACACGGCGGCCGAACAGCAATTCGGGCAGGCTCAGCAGCGGGCCGGTGGGGCGTTCGATGTCGTCGGCGGCGCGTTCTTGGCCCCGCAGGGCGGGCGTGCCCAACACGGCAGGGGAATTCGGGTCGCGCCACGGGTCCGATTCCGACGTCCACAGCGGCTTCTCGTCGCCTCCACCGGAGCCGTCACCGTTGTCGGAAGCAGCGGAGTCATCGGAGCGCACGTCACCGGCCGGGCGCTGCAGCACCACGTTCTCCTCACCCGGCTGCCGTCCGAAGGCCTCCGCAAGGGCAGGCGGAGGCGGACCGGGCTGGGACGACACCGGACGCGCGCTGGTGTCCGGCCGGTGAAGCAGGTCGAACGACCCCTCCACGCCTTGGGGCCTGCCGAACACAGCCGCCGATTCGGGATCCACCGGCGGACGTGTGACCGGGCGTGGCCGAAGCCGGTGCTCCTGTTGCCCGGGCTCCTCCTGGTTCGGCGTGGCTGGTTCGTTCATTCTTCCCCGGTTGGACTGCGGTGATCACTGAGATCGCTCGGCGTGTGACCCTACGCCAAGCTTCCCACAGACATGTTGCCCGCAGTTCGGTGAAGTCAGCGTGGGGCACCCACAGGCGTTGTCACAGCGCCTGTCACAGCGCCCGCGGTGGCCGGCGCGGCGACATCGGCCGAGGAAGACTCCGGGGACGCCGACACGGTCACACTGATGCTGGGTTCAGTGGAAGTGACCTTCGTTCCCGCTACGCCGAAGCGCTCGGACGGATCCGTGGGTTCGGAGGTCCGAGACGGGGAAGAAGACGTAGAAGACACAGAGGACGAGGAAGACATAGACGACGAGGAAGACACGGAAGGCTGGGAAGAACCGGACGGCCCGGGTGTTTCCGTTCCGGCTCCGTTGGCCTGCGCGGTGTCGTGGCCGCCGTGGCCGCCGAACTTCGCCGGCAGCACGTCGGTACGAGGCGTAGCACTGGAGTCGACGTCGGTGTCCCTCGTGCCGTCTTCGGTCACGTTCGTGGTGACGACCAGCGCGAGCGCGCTGAGCACCAGGCCGGAGACGACGACACCGGCTCCCTGCGTCGCCCTCTTCCTCACCCCGCCCAGACGCGGACCGTTACCGAGGACGGTGGGAGACGTGCCAAGAGGCGCCGACGTGCCGAGCGCACCTGAGGGAAGGCTGTCGCGCAGTCCCGCGACCTGGTCGGGCCGCTGCACGGCCACGATCTGCCCGTCCGGACCGATGGCGAGGTTGTCGGGACCGGGCGGCAGATCAGCGGTCTGAGGTATTCGCTGAAGGCTCGCCAGGAAGCCCGCCGAGATCGATGGTGTCTGCGCCTGCCGCACGGCGGTGCTGGCCGCGCGCTGGGCGGCGACCTCGGCGGAACAACGGGGGCAGTGGGCAAGGTGGGCCGCTGCGCGCTCCTGAGCGCCCAGCGACAACTCCTGGTCCACGAAAGCCACCACGGCATCGGGAAGAAGATGCGATTCGGGCAACCCCCGTCCCTTGCCAACCGTCATACCTGTGCCTCCTGTTTGAGCGCACGACGGCGCTCGAGAGAAGACTTCAACGCCTGTCGACCACGGTGGATCCGGCTGCGAACAGTGCCGAGCTTAACGCCGAGCGTCGCACCGATCTCCTCGTAGGACAGACCTTCCACGTCACACAGCACCACAGCCGCCTTGAACTCGGGAGGCAGCTCGTCGAGAGCGGCCTGCAGATCGGGGTCCAGATGTGTGTCTGAGTACACCTGCTCGGGACTCGGACCGTCACCGACGATGCGGTCGGTGTCCTCGGGAAGACCCTCCATCCGAACCCGGGAACGACGCCTCGCCATGTCGAGGAACAGGTTCGTCGTGATGCGGTGTAGCCAGCCCTCGAACGTTCCTGGTTTGTAGGACGCAAGCGAACGGAACACCCGGATGAACGTTTCCTGGGTGAGGTCTTCGGCGTCGTGGGCGTTACCGGTCAAGCGGTAAGCGAGCCGGTACACGCGATCGGCGTGTTGCCGCACGACCTCGTCCCAAGTCGGCGGCGTCCACGTGGCATCGTCGTCGACCAACACCGGAGCGGTCTGCATGCTGTCGTGTGGCAGCTGAGGCACCTCCATCGGTCCGTCCCCTTCACTAATCCACCAACGTGGCGGATGCGACGGGAGTTCCCGTCCTCTCGATATCTCAGTGTTACCCGGCTTCCTGTGGTTGTAGTGAAGTCCGTCTGAGAGCAGCCTGAGAAACGCGACGCCCTACCCGCCGCCCCATCAAGACCCGCTCCGACCAGCGTAAACGCGTTTTCCCCACATCGATCCCACCGCCACGCGGAGAGTGGATTCGGCCACGACGACCGCGAGGCGTCTCCGGTGGAAGCGAGACGAAAAGCACCCCGTGAGGACGTACTGGCCGAGTTCACCGACCGTGCCGCGCTAATCTCTGGCGCGTGAACTCCGAGACGCACATCACCGGTTGGGTCGATCTCGGCGAATTCATCGAGGCGTACCTTCCCGAGGACGATGTCCTGGCCTCGGCACGTCTTCGCGCGGAACAGCTCGGCTGCCCACCGGTGTCGTGTGCCACGGGTTCGCTGCTCAGCTTCCTGGCAGCGTCGTTACAAGCCCGGGCAGTCGTCGAGATCGGAACCGGCGCGGGTGTCAGCGGCCTGTACCTACTCCGGGGGATGGCCGGTGACGGCGTGCTGACCTCGATCGACATCGAGCCGGAATTCCACCGCAGCGCGCGCCAGTCGTTCCTCGCCGCCGGATACCCGACAGGGCGCACGCGCCTGATCATGGGTAGGGCGATGGACGTGTTGTCGCGGCTCACCACCGGTGGATACGACATGGTGTTCGCCGACGCCTCGCGCGTGGAGTACCCCGGTTACTTCGAACTCGGGGTGCAGCTGCTCCGTCCCGGTGGTGTGATCGCGTTCCACAACGTGCTGGCCGCGGGCCAGATCGCCGACCCGACGCGGCGGGAGCCGGAGCTGCTCGCGCTGCGAGACGTGGCACGAGCGGTGCGGGAGGACAAGCGCCTGGTGCCCACCCTGTTGCCCATGGGCAACGGCCTGCTGGTCGCGGCGGTCGCGACCACCGAGGACTGACGTGACACGGTGAGCTGAAACAACCGGAACAGCCGCGCCGACCTGGTGTGACGGGTGCGGAGACGGCTTCGAAGCGGCGGAGAGCCGCGAGACCGGAGAGGCCGGAGAGAGCAGGGAGAACGCTGTGTGCATCGGCATGCCGCTACCGTAACCCGCTTTTCGAACATATGTTCGTACACGTTCCGGTGAACCTCAGACGGACTCGGGCGCACTCCGCCGCGCCAGCAGCGACACACCCGCAGCCGCGCAGCCGAGCCACACCGCGACGGTGCCGACGAGCCACGCCCAACCCGCGTGCCCGTAGACGACGCTGCCCACCGTGCCACCGACACTGCTGCCCAGGTAGTACGCCAACGTGTACAGACCGGACGCCGACGCGCGGGCGCTCGTCGGCGCCTCGGCCGCGGCCCACCCGTTGGCGACGGCATGCGCCGCGAAGAAGCCACCGGTGAACACCACGAAGCCCACGATGACGACGGCGAGCGAACTCGCCACCGTGGCAGCCGCGCCCACGGCGGTCAGCGCGAGCGACATGAGCAGGCAGCGCATCCTGCCGAACCGCGCCACCAACCTGCCCGCCGTGGCCGACGACACCGAGCCCATCGCGTAGCAGAGGAACACGAGCGAGGCGACAGCGGGACTGAGGTTGAGCGGCTCTCCGGTGAGCCGGAAACCCGCCGCGTTGTACAGCGCCACGAACGATCCCATCGCCAGCAGCGCCACACCGTACTGCGCCCACAGCACGGGTCTGCGCAGGCCGATACGGAACCCGGACAACACGGCGCGCAGCTGCGCCCCGAGCGGCTCCGACCGCTTGTCCCGGTCCCGCCGCGGCGACCGTGGGAGAACGGCCACGGTGAGCAGGGCGCACAGCAGTCCGATGCCGCCGACCACGGCGAGAGCGCCGTGCCAGCCGAGTGGTTCGGTCACGCCCCCTGCGACGAGTCGGCCGAGCATGCCGCCCACGGTGTTGCCGGCGACCATGGCTCCGACCGCGCCGGCCACGCCCGCACGTCCCAGCAGTTCGGTGAGGTAGGCGGCCGCCACACCCGGGAATCCGGCGATGGCGACGCCCTGCAACACACGCAGGACGAGCAGCACCTCGTACGAAGGAGCGAGCGGCAACAGCAGTCCCAGCAGGGCCGAGGCCAGGACGGACACGACGATGACCGGTCGTTTGCCGACGATCTCCGACAGCGCGGCGATGGGCACCACCGCCGCGGCGAGGCCACCCGTACCCATCGACACGGCCAACGAAGCGGCACCGGGATCGAGACCGAACTCGGCCGCGAGCTGCGGCAACAGGGGTTGCGGCGCATACAGCAACGAGAACGAACAGATGCCGGCGGCGGCCACCGCCACCGTGACCCGGCGGGCACTCACGGCCCGACCCGCGGAATCCTGCGCAGCCACACCCACGTTCTCCGACGGTAAGCGCCGCTAATCAATACTTCCAATACTGCGCGCAAGCACAATCGATACCGTGACGAATGAATTCGACGATGTCCGACTCACGATGGATCTCGCACCCGCCGCCGCGTTGCTGAGCGTGCTGAAGAACACTTCCAACCTCACCCGAGCGGCGGCCGAACTCGGCATCCCTCAGCCGACCGCGAGTCGCCGTCTCGCCGCGCTCAGCGAACGCGTGGGAGTACCGCTCACCGTTCCCCAGGGACGCGGTATCCGCCTCACCCGGGTAGGTCGGCTACTCGCCGACGCCGCCGAACGGGCTGTCGACATCCTGGAGCACGGCGTCCGTCAGGTCCGCGAGGAAATCGATCCCGAAGCCGGTCACGTGGTGCTGGGCTTTTTGCACCTACTCGGCCGATCCCTGGTGCCCGGCCTGCTCCGCGACTTCCGCATCGAGCATCCCCGAACCCGGTTCGGCCTCGCCCAAGGGTCCTGGCGGAACATCGTGGACGGCCTCGTCTCCGGGGAGCTCGACCTGGCACTGGTCGCACCACCGCCCCGCGCAGAGGGCCTGGAATCCGTGGTGCTCACCGAGCAGGAACTGTTCGTGGCCGTGCCCACGGACCACCGTCTTGCCGGTCGCCCCAGCGTGCGCCTGACCGAACTGGCCGACGAAGTGTTCGTGCTGCTCGAACACGGTTACGGGCTGCGGCAGATCACCGACGCTCTCTGCGCGAAAGCCGGCTTCACACCGACCGTGGCGTTCGAAGGCCAGGAATCCGACACGGTACGCGGGCTGGTCGCGGCAGGACTCGGTGTGGCGCTCCTACCCGCGTTCGAACCCCACCCGCCGCCGGGGGTCGCCGAAATCAGGCTCGACCCGCCCGTGACCCGGAAGATCGGTCTGGCCTGGTCCACCGATCGGCCGCTGTCCCCCGCCGCCGCGACGTTCCGCAAGTTCATTCGCGACCACTCGCGGGATCAGGCGTAGGACTCGACGAACCGCACGAGAGTGCGTGCGGCGAAGCCCGTGCCGCCGGGCACGACCTCGGCGTAGGTGCTCTCGGCCCTGGCCGGTCCCGCGATGTCCAGGTGCGCCCACGGCAGGCCGTCCGTGAACTCACGCAGGAACAGCGCGGCCGTGATACCGCCCGGGCCGGGCGGTCCCTGACGGATGTCGGCGATGCCGTCGCGAACGGCGTCGACGTACTCGTCCGACAGCGGCATCCGCCACCACTGCTCGCCCACCTCGGCGCCGGCTTCTAAAAGACGCTCGGCGAGCTCGTCGTCGGTGGCGAACAAGCCGCCCGTACGCACTCCCAGCGCCACCTTCATCGCACCCGTGAGCGTGGCCACGTCGACCACCACGTCGGGGCGGAAGGTCTCGACTCCGTAGGCGAGGGCGTCGGCGAGCGCCATCCTGCCCTCGGCGTCGGTGTTGTCGATCTTCGTGGTGCGCCCGCCATAGTGCCGCACCACGTCACCGGGCCGATACGCCGAGCCGGAGATCGCGTTCTCGGCCGCGGGCACCAGGCCGGTGACCCGCACGTTCGGTTTCAGCGCGGCGATCGCTCGCATCGCCGCGACGACAGCACCGCCACCGGACATGTCGGTGCGCATGAGGTGCATGCCCGCAGCGGGCTTCACCGAGATGCCGCCCGTGTCGAACGTGATGCCCTTACCCACGAGCAGCAGATGCGCAGCGGCGCCTCGCGGCCGGTACGACAACTCGATCAGCCGCGGCGGGTGGGCCGAACCACCGCCGACGGCGAGTATGCCGCCGAACCGCCGTTCGGCCAGCCACTCGTCGTCGCGCACGGTCACCGACAGGCCTGGCACGTCGGCGACCCGCTGGGCCGTGTTCGCCAGCCACGCCGGGTTCTTCACGTTCGACGGCGTGTTGGCCAGGTCACGCGCCAATGCCGTGGCCCGGGCCAACTCGCCGGCTCGGGCTACCATCGCAGCGCACTCGTCGACGGAGCCCTCCGACACCACCAGCCGCACCCTGCGCACCCGCACAGGCCCGTCCGAGCCGGTCACTCGGTAGCGGTAGCCACCGAGCATCGCGCCCGTCGTGAACGCGGCGTACTCGCCGGCACCCGTCTGCTCCGCGGGGCGCACCTGCACCAGCACCGGCGGACGACCACCCGAATCGGCTTCGGCGTCGGCATAGGCGTGCGCGGCTCGGACGAATGCCGCACCGGCCTCGCGGTAATGCCGTCGATCGCCCGAGCCGATACCGACGAGCCACTTCGGGCCGTCCTCACCCGGCAGGACCCGGACCTCACCGGCCTTGCCGTTGAACCCCAAGTCGGCAGGCACCTCGACGTGTGGTGTGTCGTCCCCCTCCGTGACGAGCACCGCGACCGGCGCGCCCCGTCGGGCACGGTCGGCCACCTCCACGTCGATCAGCCTCGTGGGGACGGACGGGACCGGCGAGCGCGCCATACGATCTCCAGGCACAACAGGTCAGGCCAGGCCGAACCTGTGTCGGCACCGGCACGAGGAATGGATCAGTTTTCAGCTGGTGGCCTGCTGAAGGGCCGCACCGAGGTCCTTGGCCTCCTCCATCGTCAGTTCGACGACGAGTCGCCCGCCGCCCTCGAGCGGTACGCGCATCACGAGGCCCCGCCCCTCCTTGGTCACTTCAAGGGGCCCATCTCCGGTTCGGGGCTTCATGGCCGCCATAGCGTGCTCCCTCCGTCTGAATCAGCGCGCCCGGTTCGGGCTCGCCAAAGCAACCGCGTCGTGACCATTGTCCCCCATGAGGAGTCGGCCGCGAACGTGGACCGATCTTAGCGGCGACGGATCGTTGCTGGTATGCGCGCCGCAGGCCTGTCAGACTCGCCGATCGAGGACAACAACGGAGGATTCGGTGACCGCACACGAGAGCACAGAGGCGAAAAAGAACGGCAACCCGGACTCCACCGGCGAGGTGCTGTTGACAAGCGACGCCGACGGCGTACGCACCCTCACACTCAATCGGCCCCGCGCGTACAACTCACTGACGGTGGAGCTGAAGGAACGGCTGCTCACGGCCCTGAAGGAGGCGGCGGAGGACGACACGGTCAGGGCTGTCGTACTCACCGGTGCGGGCAAGGCGTTCTGCGCGGGCCAGGACCTCAAGGAGCACATCGGGATGCTGCGCTCCGGCGATCCGGCCCCGTTGAACACGGTGTCGCAGCACTACAACCCGATCGTGACCGCGATCGTGGACATGCCGAAACCGGTGATCGCGGCGGTGAACGGCTCGGCCGCCGGGGCCGGAGCCGCCTTCGCCTACGCCTGCGACCTGCGCATCGCGGCGGCTTCGGCCAGTTTCAACATGGCTTTCGCCGGGGTGGGGCTGGGCCCGGATTCGGGCGCGTCGTGGACACTGCAACGGCTCGTCGGATACGGCAAGGCCGTGGAGTTGATGATGCTGGGCCACAAGGTGGACAGCACGGAAGCGCTACGTCTCGGATTGGTGGGCGAGGTGGTTCCCGACGACGAGTTCGCCGACCGGGTGCGTACCGTCGCCGCCACACTCGCCGCGGGCCCCACCAGGGCATACGCGAAGATCAAGAGCACGGTGGCGCGGGCTGCCGAGTGCTCGCTGGCCGAGGCGTTGGCCGCCGAGGACGCGGCTCAGACGGAACTCGGCGGCACCACCGATCACAGCGAGGCCGTCGAGGCGTTCGTGGAGAAGCGCCGACCGAATTTCACCGGAAAGTAGGTCACCCGACTCGGTCGCCCGCGCGGAAACAGCCCTGCACGTGGTCGTCCACCATGCCCGTGGCCTGCATCATCGCGTAGCAGGTCGTCGGACCGACGAAGACGAAACCACGCTTCTTCAAAGCCGTGGCCAGCGCCTTCGACTCCGGTGTCGTGGCGGGCACATCGGCCATCGTGCGGGGCCTCCGCCGCACGCCCGGTTCGGGGGCGAACGACCACAGCAGGTCGTCCAACGGCACGTCCAACTCCGCGACGGCCCTGGCGTTGGTGATCGTGGCGAGGATCTTCGCCCGATTCCGCACGATGGACGCATCGGCCAGCAGTAGAGCGACGTCGTTGGTATCGAAGGCGGCGACCCTTTCGGGGTCGAACCCGGCGAAGGCGCGCCGGAAGTCGTCGCGTTTGCGCAGGATGGTCAGCCACGACAGGCCGGACTGGAACACCTCCAACGACAACCGTTCGAACAGCGCGGCCTCACCCCGCAGCGGCACACCCCACTCCTCGTCGTGGTAGGCCACGTAGTCGGGCGCGGTGTTGCCCCAGGCGCACCGAAAAACGCCGTCGGGACCGAGAAGTTCCGGGTTCACTGGCCCACCGTGTAGTTCTCGGCGAACCGCGCGAACGTCCGCAACGAGCGGCGCAGAGCCAGCGCGAACGCCGGACGCACCAGCCCCCAACCCAACCTGCCCACCGGGCCGAACGGAGGGGTGAAGTCCTCCGACCACACGAACACGCTGCGCTGCGGCCCTTTCGCCTGGACGTGGAAGGTGCCCGTTCCCCGGACGATCAGCCCCAGGTGCCGCACCGTGCACCGCACCGGCGGCTCCCAGTTCGTGATCTCCATGGTGTCGGTGACGCCCACCCCGAAGGCACCGGTGAACGCCTCCAGCCGCGACCCGACACTGCGCCCGTTGCCCGAGATCACCCGCACCGTGGTGGCGGGGATCCACTCACGCTGCCGTTCCCAGTCGGTCAGCGCCAACCACGTCGTACCCGCGGGCGCGGCGATCTCCACCGACGCCGTGAGATCACTCACGGCTCACCCCACAACTCCCGCGTTCGGCCTCCAACTCCGCCACCCGGGCGCGCAACAGGTCGATCTCCGCGCCGAGCCGGGACATCACCCAGTCGACCTCCGACATCTTGTAGCCACGGAGGACGACCTGGTACTTGACGCCTTCCACATCCTTGCCCGTGATGTCCTCGGCGGGCAGGCGGGTGGGCGAACTACCGGGTGCGAGCGGGGCGAGCTCCTCCCCTCTGCCGAAGACCAGCGACGCCAGCAGGAACACCACGGCCGCTACCAGCAGCATCACGAGAAGGTAGATCAGGGCGGTGGTCACTCCACGATCGTGACATACCCGCCGAACTCACGTGTGCTTCGCCAGCACCTGTCGCAGCGGCGGACGATCGGTGAGCGGAACCGGACTGACATCCGGGATCCACTCACCCGCGACCTGCACGAACTGGGTGAGCTCCGGCGCTCCGGGCGCCTCCACTCCGCAACGTGCCAAGGCGGTGCCGAGAATCTCGCGGGCCATGACACCGAGCTGCGCCAACGAACGATTGCGGTGCTTGCGCACCCCAAGATTCACCTGTGCCAGCGCGTCGAGCCCGCAGGTGGCTTCGGCGTCGAGCAGCAGGCCTATCTCCACTCCGTAGCCACAGGAAAACGGCAGCGCCTCCAACAGCCGCCGGGTGGCCGCGTACTCCCCTCCCAACGGCTGCACCAGCCCGGACAACGATGGCCGCAGCGCGGCCAACAACGGCCGGGCCAGCAACTCGGTGACCCGTCCGCCTCCGGTGGTGAGTTCGTCGTCCTCCAACCGCAGCGGCCTGCGGTAGAAACCCTTCACCAGCTCGACGCCGGGCTCGCACAACAACGGGCCGAGCAGCGCGGGCACGAAACCCGGGTCGGGATCGACCAAGTCGGAGTCGAGGAACACGACCAGATCACCCGTCGTGGCCGCCAACGACCGCCACAGCGCCTCGCCCTTGCCCGGCAACGGCGGGAAGTCGGTGAGCACCTCCTCGCGGCGGACGGCGGTCGCGCCCGCTCGCGTCGCGGTGGCCACCGTGTCGTCACTCGACCCGGAGTCCAACACCACGAGCTCGTCCACCAGGGTGCCCACCAAAGGACGCACAGAGGCCACCACGGCTCCCACCGTGGCCTCCTCGTTCAGCGCGGGCAGCACCACCGACACCGTCCGCCCCCGCTTGGCCGCCACCAGTTCCGGCACACTCCACTGCGGAGATTGCCAGGTGCGGCGACGGAACCAGCGCTCATCCATGAATAGCGATCGTGCCATCCTGGAAAGGACAGTCACCGGGAGGGAACGTGTTGCAACCGCTGATCCGAGGTGTACTCGCGCCGACGGCCAAGCTGGTCTATCGGCCCGACGTGCAGGGGCTGGAGAACGTGCCGCTCGACGGCCCGGTGATCCTGGCTCCCAACCATCGATCGGCTATCGACACCGCGGTCATCGCGCTCGTGGCGCCCCGGCCGGTCCGGTTCCTCGGCAAGGCCGAGTACTTCACGGGCACGGGATTGAAGGGCCGGTTCGTGGCCTCGTTCCTGTCCGCGCTCGGATACCTTCCCGTCGAACGTGGCAACGCCATGGCCGGTCTCGCCGCGCTGAAAGCAGCGCGCGAGGTGCTGGAGGCCGGTGAGACGTTCGCGATCTACCCGGAGGGCACGCGTTCACTCGACGGTCGTCTGTACCGCGGGCACACCGGTGTCGGCACGCTCGCGCTGGAGACCCGGGCGACCGTGGTTCCCGTGGCGCTGCACGGCACCGAGAAACTGCTGCCGGTGGGCAAGAAGATCCCCCGGCCGGCGAAGGTGAGCGTGCGGTTCGGAGAGCCGCTCGACTTCTCCCGCTACGACGGCCTCGGCTCCTCACCGGCGATCCGGCGCGCGGTGACCGACGAGATCATGTACGCGATCATGGAGCTGTCCGGTCAGGAGTACGTGGACAGCTACCACAAGCGGCCGCAGGCCGACGCCGCCTGACCGCCGGGCGGCGTCAACCCGCCCACTTGTCGACCGGCGTGTAGGTGTGCCGGGAGAAGACGCCGAGAACGGCGTGCGGGTCCGCGTCGACCGTGACGAGGTCGCGGCTGGCCTCGCCCAAGAACCCTTCGGTCACCATGTGATCGAGGAACTCGACCATCTTGGTGTAGTAGCCGCCCACGTCGAGCAGGCCCACCGGTTTGGCGTGCAGGCCGAGCTGCGCCCAGGTCCACACCTCGAACAGCTCCTCCAACGTGCCCGCCCCACCGGGCAGCGCGAGAAAGGCGTCGGACAGCCGGGCCATCGTGGCCTTGCGTTCGTGCATGTCCTCCACCACGTGGAGCTCGGTGAGGCCGTGGTGCGCGATCTCGGCACGCATCAGGTGTTTCGGGATCACTCCGATGACCTCGCCGCCCGCCTCCAGTGTCGCGTCGGCCACGACACCCATGAGGCCGACCTGCCCGCCGCCGTAGACGACGCCGATTCCGCGTTCGGCCAACAACCTGCCCACGGCGGTGGCCGCGTCGGCGTAACCGGGGTCCTTACCCGACGACGAGCCGCAGAAGACGCAGATCCGCTCCATTTCAGTGGGTTTCCTCCCAAGCCTTGTAGGCCTTCTTCACCACGTTCACCGCGTCGTCGATGTCGTCGGTGACATGCAGCAGCTGAAGGTCCCGTTCGCTGATCTTGCCTTCCCCGAGCACGGTGTCCCGCACCCATTCGTACAGCCCACCCCAGTACTTGGAGCCGAACAGCACCACCGGGAACTTGGTGACCTTCTTGGTCTGCACCAACGTCAACGCCTCGAACAGCTCGTCGAGCGTGCCGAACCCGCCGGGGAGACAGATGAACGCCTGCGAGTACTTGATGAACATCGTCTTCCGCGTGAAGAAGTAGCGGAAGTTCACCCCGAGATCCACCCACGAGTTCAGGCCCTGCTCGAACGGCAGCTCGATGCCGAGGCCGACGGACAGGCCACCGGCCTCGGACGCGCCTCTGTTCGCGGCCTCCATCACACCGGGACCACCGCCGGTGATCACGGCGAACCCGACTTCGGCCAACGCCGCGCCGATCTCGCGACCGAGCTGGTACTCGGGATGGTCGCGAGGCGTGCGGGCCGACCCGAACACGGTCACCGCGCGCGGTATCTCAGCCAGCGCGCCGAATCCCTCGACGAACTCGGCTTGGATACGCAGCACCCGCCACGGGTCGGTGTGCACCCAGTCGGACGGTCCGCGGGAGTCGAGCAGCCGCTGGTCCGTGGTGGTGTTCTCCGCCTGACTACTCCGGCGCAGGACGACGGGACCACGACGCCGTTCAGGCGGGCTGTCATCGCCGTTGTTGATGTTGCGCGTCACCTCGGTCACAACGGCCAGCGTAGATTCATCCGCTCAACAATGAGTGGAGCACCTCGGCGACACGGCGAATATCCGCGACCGGAACGTGCTCCTGCTGGGTGTGGGCCAGGGTCGGATCGCCGGGCCCGAAGTTGACGGCGGGCATGCCAAGCGCGGCGAAACGGGCCACATCGGTCCACCCGAGTTTGGCGGCCACCCGCCCACCCGCGGCGTCGACGAGTTCCGCCGCCGCCGGTTCCGACAGGCCCGGCAGCGCGCCCGGTGAACAGTCGACGACGGTGAGTTCGTAGCCGTCGAAAACCTCCCGCAGGTGCGCCTCGGCCCGCTCGGGGGTGACGTCGGGCGCGAAACGGTGGTTCACGGCCAGCACGGCGGAGTCGGGCACGACGTTGCCCGCCACCCCGCCCTCGATCCGCACCGCCTGCAGCCCTTCCCGGTAGGTGAGGCCGTCGATCTCCACGACCCGGGCCTCGTACTCCGCGAGACGGCGCAGCGGTTCACCCAACGCGTGGATGGCGTTGGAACCCATCCACGCCCGAGCGGTGTGGGCGCGGACACCGTCCACGCGCAGCTCGACCCGCATGGTGCCCTGGCAGCCGGCCTCGATCACCGCGTTCGACGGCTCGCCCACGACGGCGAGATCCCCGCGCAGCCACTCGGGCAGTTCGCGTTCGATCCGGCCCAGTCCGTTGCGAGCGGCCTCGACCTCCTCGCAGTCGTAGAACACGAAGGTGACGTCGTGCCGCGGTTCCGGCAGCGTCGCCGCGAGGTGCAGGAACACGGCGTCGCCACCCTTCATGTCGACGCTGCCGAGGCCGTGCAGAACCTCGTCGTCCCCCGAACCGGTACGCCTGGAGGGCAAGTTGTCGTTGACGGGCACGGTGTCGAGGTGCCCGGCGAACACGATCCGCGACGGCCTGCCCAGGTCGGTCCTGGCCAACACGGCGTCGCCGTTACGCACCACCTCCAGATGCGGGGCCTGTGTACGCAGCGCGGCCTCCACGGCGTCGGCGATGGTGGCCTCGGCGCCGGACACGCTTTCGATGTCCACGAGCGCGGCGGTGAGATCGACGGGATCGGAACGCAGGTCGAGCGAGGGCATGCTCGCACCGTAACGCGCGCTGCGTACGGTGGACACGTGCGTACCCGAGCCTGTGCCGTTCTCGCCGCCGCGCTGTTCGTGCTGACCGGGTGCTCCGGAGAAGCGGGGCCGACCCCGAAGGGAGCGCCGGATCCCGGTCCCGGCGCCCTGGCCCGGAAGATAGAGATCCTGCGAGCCGACGACTGCCACGTCGCGCCCACCGAGGTGCGCTCGCCCGACTGCGAGAAGTACGTCACCCAGCTGGAGAACATCCCGGGCAACGCGCGCAAGTACGCGGCCGGACATCCTCGGTTGGGTGAGGCCATCGACTCGCTTGAAAGCACGGTGCGGTCCTATCGCAACAACGAATGCGCAGGTGGCGGCGACGCCGACGTGTGCGCGGCGACGCTGACGGACATGGCGTCGGCGTTGACGAACCTGCACACCGAGCTGTCCGCGCTGCCGGACGTGGCGACGCAGACAGGCTGAGCGCGGGTTACCGTAGCGGCCGTGAGCGCAGCTATTCCGAATCCCGAAACGACCGGTGCGACCGGTGTCGGCCTGGCGACCGTCACGAACGACGGCACCGTGCTCGACACGTGGTTCCCGCAGCCGAAGCTGGTCACCACAGAGTCGCGTGAGAGCGGCACCGAGAGGCTGTCCGCGGAGCAGGCCGTCGAAGCGCTCGGTGAGGCGGCGACGGCCGCGCTCGGCCCCGACGACGCGCGCGGAGTCGAGGTCGTGGCGGTACGCACGTCCATCGCGGCGTTGTCGCAGGCCCCCGCCGACGCGTACGACGTGTACCTGCGACTGCACCTGCTCTCCCACCGGCTCGTACGGCCGCACGGCCAGAACCTCGACGGGGTGTTCGGCCTGTTGTCCAACGTCGTGTGGACCAACCACGGCCCGTGCCCGGTGGAGGGCTTCGAGGTCACGCGCCTGCGGCTGCGGTCGCGCGGCCAGGTGACCGTCTACAGCATCGACAAGTTCCCCCGCATGGTGGATTACGTGATCCCGAGCGGGGTCCGTATCGGCGACCCCGACCGCGTGCGGCTCGGCGCGCACCTCGCCAGCGGCACCACCGTGATGCACGAGGGCTTCGTGAACTTCAACGCGGGCACGCTCGGCGCCTCCATGGTGGAGGGGCGGATCTCGGCGGGTGTCGTGGTCGGCGACGGCACCGACGTCGGCGGCGGCGCGTCCATCATGGGCACGTTGTCCGGTGGCGGTAAGGAGGTCATCTCGCTGGGCGAGCGGTGCCTCATCGGCGCCAACGGCGGCGTGGGAATCTCCCTCGGCGACGACACGGTGGTGGAGGCCGGCCTCTACGTCACCGCGGGCACGAAGGTGAAGTTCGAGGGCCGTACCGTCAGGGCCCGCGACATCTCGGGTATCTCCGGGGCCCTGTTCCGCCGCAACTCCACGACCGGCGAGGTCGAGGTCGTCGAACGCACCGGTGCGGGCGTCGAACTCAACGCCGCCCTGCACGCCAACGACTGAAACGGTTTCCCTCCGCGAAAACCTGTCACCCGGCGGACGAAACGGCTTCGACGACTCGAAGGGAATCCGTTTCGTCCCCGAGAACGGTCCCGGCCCGGCGTGGGAACACGCCGGGCCGGTCACTCCGTCAGACGTTCCGCCGCGGCGTTCACTCGCTCGTCGGTGGCCGTGAGAGCCACGCGGACATGGGAATGACCGCGAGGCCCGTAGAAGGTGCCCGGAGCGGCGAGGATGCCTCGCTGCGCCAGCCACGACAACGTGTCCTGCGCTGGTTCGCCGCGCGTCGCCCACAGGTACAGGCCCGCCTCGGAGTCGTCGATGCGAAAGCCCGCCTTCTCCAGTGCCGGGCGCAGCACCGCGCGACGAGCGGCGTAACGTCGCCGCTGTTCGGCCAATACCTCGTCGTCGGCCAACGCGACCTGCATGGCCTCCTGCACCGGTCTCGGCACGATCATCCCGGCGTGTTTACGCACCGCCAGCAGGTCACGTACCAGCGCGGGATCGCCCGTGACGAACCCCGCGCGATAGCCGGCCAGGTTGGCCGACTTCGACAGCGAATGCACCGCCAACAGGCCGTCGAGACTGCCGCCGTGCACGTCGGGGTGCAGGATCGACACCGGATCGGCGTCCCAGCCCAGAGCCAGATAGCACTCGTCGGACACCACCACGGTGCCGCGCTCGCGCGCCCACTCCACCACTTTGCGCAGGTGTTCCACACCCAGCACCTTCCCGGTGGGGTTGGACGGCGAGTTCAGCCACAACAAGGCGGGCCGGGCGGGACCGAGCGCGGTGAGTCCGTCGGCGCGCGCCACGGACGCACCCGCCAACAGCGCGCCCACCTCGTACGTCGGGTAGGCCAGCTCGGGGATGACGACCGTCTTCCCCACGCCGACACCGAGCAGCGTCGGCAGCCACGCCACCAGCTCCTTGGACCCGATCGTGGGCAGCACGGCGTCGGGTTCCACCCCGGTGACACCGTGGCGACGCCGCAACGCCTCGACGGCCGCCTCACGCAGGGCGGGCGTGCCGTGCGTGGCCGGGTAACCCGGGACGTCCGATACCGAAGCGAGAGCAGCCCTGATGCTGTCCGGTACCGGGTCCACCGGCGTGCCGACCGACAGGTCGACTATCCCGTCGGCGTGAGCTCGCGCAGTGGCGGCGTGGCCGGCCAGTGAGTCCCAGGGAAAGTCGGGAAGCTTCGGCCCGCTCATTCGCCCTGCGGGGGCAGGTCCTTGATCCACTGCGGGTCGTGCGCGACCTTGCCGACCTTCGCCGCCCCGCCGGGTGAACCGAGTTCGTCGAAGAAGTCGACGTTGGCCTTGGTGTAGGCGGCCCACTCGTCCGGCACGTCGTCCTCGTAGTAGATGGCCTCCACCGGACAGACCGGCTCGCAGGCTCCGCAGTCGACGCACTCATCGGGGTGGATGTAGAGCATCCGCTCGCCCTCGTAGATGCAGTCGACGGGGCACTCGTCGATGCATGACTTGTCG
>NZ_DAHVQP010000014.1:0-5413 GCF_027317685.1 Saccharomonospora sp. | reverse complement strand
GACAGCAAGCTCATTCCCATCGGTGTCGACGAGGACGAGCTCGCTCCCGTGTACCTGGACTTCAACGCCGACCCGCACTTCCTCGCCTACGCGGACGGCGAGTCCGGGAAGACCAACCTGCTGCGGCAGATCGTGCGCGGCATCACCGAGCGGTACACGAAGAAGGAAGCGGTCATCATCCTCGTGGACTACCGGCGCACCATGCTGGGGTTCGTGGAGGGCGACCAACTCCTCGGCTACGCGGTGTCGGCGAACCAGCTCGACGGCATGATGAAGGAAGTCGCGCAGTCGATGGCCAAGCGGCTGCCTGGACCCGATGTGACACCACAGCAGTTGAAGGACCGCTCGTGGTGGACCGGGCCGGAGCTGTTCGTGGTGGTCGACGACTACGACCTCGTGGCCACGTCGACCAACAACCCGCTGCGTCCACTCGCCGAGTACTTGGCGCAGGCCAAGGATGTCGGCCTGCACGTCGTCGTCGCTCGGCGTACCGGTGGTGCGGCCCGCACCGGTATGGACCCGATCATCGGCAAGCTGAAGGAACTGGCCATGCCGGGTCTGGTCATGAACGGTTCCAAGGACGAGGGCCAGTTGCTCGGCAACGTCAAGGCCGGCCCGATGCCTCCGGGACGCGGTTACTTCGTCAGCCGCAAGGTGGGCAAGAAGCTCATGCAGGTGTCGTGGATCGCGCCTGAATGACCGTGACAGGCGTACGGCCGCCCGAACCGGCGGCCGTACGCCGACACGGCTTCACGGTGAGACCCGGCGGACAATGTCTGACAGAGTGCTGGGGTAAGGAACCGACGACGGCGGGAGCGGCTAGTGGCATTGCGGGTGGCGGTGGACTTCGGGACATCGAGCACCTGTGTCGTCGCTTCAGTGAACGGTCGTGAACCGCAGGTCGTGGTCGTGGACGGACAACCGATCATGCCGTCCGCCGTTTACGCGGCCCGAGACGGAACGTTGTTCGTGGGCCAGGAGGCCGAACGTCAAGCCGCTGTCGATCCGTCCAGATTCGAACCGCACCCGAAACGTCGCATAGACGAAGGCGAACTGCTGCTCGGGGACACGGTGCTCACCGTTGTGGACGCCATGCATGCCGTGTTGCGGCGCGCGGTGTCCGAAGCGCGCAGGCTCGCGAGCAACGCCGAGGTCTCGTTGCTGGTGGTGACGCATCCCGCCGACTGGGGTGCGGTTCGTACGCGCCTGTTGCGGCAGGCGGCGGGACAGTTGGCGTACGAGGTGGCGTTGGTTCCCGAACCGGTGGCCGCAGCGGTGTTCCACGCCACGACGTTCACCCCGACTGACCTGAACCAGGAGCGCACCGTCGAGTTCAGTGGCAGTCCGGGCGACACCGTGGCTGTTCTGGACCTCGGTGGGGGCACCATCGACGTCAGTGTCGTGCGGCGGTTGCCGGCCAGCGAGCGCACCGAGTACGAAGTACTGGCTACGCGCGGCGATCCCGGCTTCGGTGGCGCGGACATAGACCAGACGCTGTTGGAACACATCGGTTCCCTGGTGTCGAAAGCCGACCCCGAGGCGTGGGATCAGCTCGTCCAGGGTCGTGAGCTAGCGGACCGCCGTCGTAGACGAGTGCTGCGGCAAGACGTACGTGGCGCGAAGGAGACGTTGTCACGGCATGCGTACACGGACGTGCCCATGCCGCCGCCTTTCGCGGACGCTCACATCACACGTGAGGACCTGGAACAGCTCATCAGAACGCCGCTGGGTCGGGCCGCCGAGCTGACCAAAGTCACCGTCGAGGCGGCGGGACTGCGTCCGCAACAACTGACCGCGATCTTCTTGGTCGGCGGGTCGAGCCGTATCCCGTTGGTCTCACGTTTGGTGTATGAGCGCACCGGGGTCGTTCCGACCACGCTGGACCAGCCGGAAACCGTGGTCGCACGCGGCGCCCTCCGGGCGGTGGAATTGCTTCCGGATCGCACCGGGGTACTGCCGGGCACCATGGGAGCGCGTTTAGCGGGCAAAAAGATGTCGCAGGCCGACCACAGAACTGAAGTGGTGGCGCGACCGGAAGTGGCAGTACCGCGGCGGGCGGCGCCACGGGGAGCGGGCCGGATGTCGGTGCCCGCTTCGAGAGGTCAGAGTCGGCTGGGAAACCGTTCCCCGGCGTATCCTGTGTCCCACGGTATGCCGTCACCACCGCCGCAACCCGGTTTTCCTCCGTCGCCACCGCGGGGACAGGCGTTGCCGCCATCGCCCGTGGCGGTGGCTCCGTCGTCCGAGCAGGCGGGTGGCCCACAGCGGTCAGGGCCACGAACGCGCATGGTCCTGGTCGCCGCGGTCGTCGTGGTGGCGCTGGTGGTGGCGGTAGTGGCGGTGGCGTTGTCCATTTCCGCGGGCGGTGACGGAGACGACGCCCAAGGGCGCACGTACGCGCAGTACTCGTACAAGTTCGTCGCCCCGGAGGACTGGGTCCAAACCGGTGACAACGTCGATGCTCGACAGGTCGTCGTCAAGCCCCAAGATGCCCAGTCCAGTGCCGACGACGATCTGGTGGTGGTGCAGGAGATCGTCCTGTCGTACGACGGCGGAGCTCAACGGGAACGTTTAGCCGGCGAACTGCGCGAGCAGACGAGCGCGAATCCAGGTGTCTACACGGATTTCTCGGAGCACTACGAGTACGCGGGCCACGACGTGGTCCATTACCGGGAGAACAAACCTGCGGCCACTGTGCACTGGTACGTGTTGGCCCACGGCACGGCGCAGGTGAGTGTCGGCTGTCAGGAAGCGAAGATGCAGTCACGTGTGCGTGCCGCATGTGAGCAGATCGTTCGTACGCTCGAGTTCACCAACTGATGGGGTCTGTACCGCGTTTAGCAGGCTGAACGCGGTGTTCTGGCCCCTGGTTCCGGTCGGTTTCGGATTTTCGCGTTCACGCTCGCAACTACTTAGGCGCTTTGGGCGACAACACGGAACCGGACGTGGCACTGTCTCCGTCGTAGAGCCAGTACGAACGAAGTACGGCAATCACGAGCGAAGGGGGTAACACCCGATGGCAGGCGGTTTTACCGGGACACCGGAGCAGTTCCAGCAGGCGTACCAGGACGTTGACGCGATCAAGGCGTCCATGGACCAGAACCTGAACCAGCTGCGCAACAACATCGAGGCGACGCAGGCCGGCTGGCAGGGCGAGGCGGCGAAGGCCTTCCAGAACGTGATGGCCGCCTTTGACGAGAAGACCCGCAAGCTGAACGAGGCGCTCGGCAACATCGGTGAGTTGCTGCAGCAGTCCGGTGTCAAGTACCAGCAGGCGGAAGAGGAGCAGAACGCCGCGATCAGCAACATCGGCAACGCGCTCGGCGGCCTCTGATCCACCACCACACTCGACCACCGACGGGCTTTTACTGAACGGGAGGAACCATGCCGAACGGTATTGTTGTTGATTACGCCACTATCCACACGGCTGCCGAGGACTGCCAGAGGACCGGCGGGGAGCTGGAGGCCCTGTTCGAGGACCTCAAGTCGCGTCTGGCTCCGCTGGTGGACTCTTGGTCCGGTGAGGCCATGGAGGCGTGGCAGATGTGCCAGAACGAGTGGAACCAGTCGCTGGACGAGATGAAGCAGGTGCTGGCGCAGATCGCCACCGCTCTGCCGCAGATCGCCGACGGCTACCAGTCCACCGACAAGAGCATCCAGGGCATGTTCTGAGTCATCACGCCTAGGAGAAACCGGGCTCGCGTACACGGCGGGCCCGGTTTTTGTTGTTCAGTGTGGCGCGCCGACTTCGTACTCGGGTTCGCTGTTGAGGATGCGGATGTTCACGGTTTTCGACTCGCCACTGATGTCGACGGTGCAGCTGAACGTGTGTCCCGCGGCGATCTTCTGGTCGGCGGGGCAGTTGACGTTGCTGACGTCGTGTTCGCCGTAGCTGTCCTGGAGCACCGTGGCGACGCCTTCGTGCAGTGATTCCTGGTCGAGTACGTCGCCTGTGAACATTCCGCTGAACCACGCCGCGGCGCCGCCACCGGCCAAGACCACGAGAACTGCGGCGCCGATGAGCCACGGCTTACGTGATTTGCCGCGTTTAGCGGGCGAACTGTCGTCGAAAGCGCCGAAACCGCCGTACTCCGACGAGAACGAGCCGCCGAAGCCCGTGCCCGTTGGCTGAGGCTGCGTCGTGGGTTGGGGATATTGCTGTTGAGGCAGTGGCCCGCTGTTCGGTTGGTGCGGTTGCCACCACTGGTGCGGCGAGTCAGGTGGCTGTGTCATCAGGTTTTCCTCGCGTATTCGTCCGGCCGGTGCGGGCTGTTCATTCGCGGCTGCTCGTGATCTCGGCCATTCCTTCGTAGAACGCGTCTACTTCTTCTTCGGTGATGAGCTCGGTTACTTCGTCGGAGGAGGGCACGGCGGGGATCTCGTGCTCGCTCGGTGTCTCGAGCACCTGGTAGTGCTGTTTGATCTCGACCTCGTTGCCGTTGGCGGACAGCAGGCCGTTCATCTCGATCTCTTTGAGTTCCCCTTCGGGGTCGAGCATGAGGCGGGTGTCGATCACCTTGTCGAGTAGTGCTTCGCCGATCTCTTCCACCAGCCAGTCCGGGAGGACGACGATGCGCTCATCCAGGAACGTGCGCAGCGAGACACCGATGGTGAGTTCGGTGCTGCCGTCGGCGAGGCTCTTCGCCGTCTTGTCCATCTCGTCGTTCTGCATGGAGCTGTTGACGGCGTTGAAGATCTTGCAGACGGTGGCGTAGCCGCCCCAGAAGCAGATGCCGAGGTCTTGTGCGGTGTACGGCAGCGACACCCAGGGTGTGGGTGCCAAGTCGGCGTAGTCCGGGCCGAGCATGACGTATTCGACATCGCTGCCCGCGGGAAGGAAGTAGTCCCGGTAGTCGGAGGAGTATCGGTTCGAGTGGTTCTTGAAAAACCGGTTGGGCGGGTCTCCGACTTGAATGGCCGTCACAGTGGTGTCGCTTTTCAGCTCGCCGACGCGCATGAAGGACCGGAGTGTGCTCTTGTGCGGCTCGTCGTCATCGAGGTCGTCGGCCAACCGTTCGAGCGTGGAAGAGAACTTGGTGCTGACGTATTCGGCAACGTCGTCACCGTCCGGGATTGGTTTGCCCACCCGTCCGGTCGCGCAGCCAGCAGCTAACATTACGGCAGCGCATAGTGCGACCACTCTCCGTAGTCGTTGTCTCATTTTGTTTCAGCCTCTTGGATGTCATGTCGGCGTGAGCTGCGGAAGAGACTAGTATGTCGTGCAGTGCGGACCCCCGGGTTCACCTTCTTCTCGGCGACCGGGTATCTTCACTTGTTGTTGTGCGCGCACGAGCGGCACGCGCCAAGCCCGCATGGACCCATAAGCAAGTTGACGATGAGGTAGACCCTTGCCCACGTACAGCCCTAAGCCCGGCGATGTCACTCGTGCCTGGCACGTGATTGACGCCGAGAA
>NZ_DAHVQP010000007.1:0-26727 GCF_027317685.1 Saccharomonospora sp. | reverse complement strand
CCCGACACGGCCACCCTCACGGAAGTCGCCGAGCACATCACCCACGTCATCGACTCCGGCACCGATCAGACCCGCAAAGCCCTGATCGAAACCCTCATCGCCGAAATCAAGATCACCAGCGCCAGCACCATCGTCCCCGTCTTCCGCATCCCCCAGCCCCACGCCGACGGGACGGCCGAGACAGCAGCAGACACACACGAAGCCCTGGCCAGCGACAACGCGCCAGCCAGGGCCAGTAAGGAAGGTGTTCGTGCAATGACTAATTTGGTGGGCCCGGTGGGACTCGAACCCACACTGGCACGGACCTAAACCGTGTGCCTCTGCCAATTGGGCTACGGGCCCGATGCGTGCAGCCTAACTCCTGGCTCCCGGCGCCGGTGCGGGCGGTAAGGCGTTGGTGTGCCGCCGCGCCGCCGACGTCGGCTGGGTCACACACTCGTCGGCGTGGCCGGTGAGGCGCGTGCCGTCGTGGTGATCTACCGTGACAGCACTGCGAACAGTGCTTTTCAGGGAGGACACGTGGCGCGCGACCCGGAGACGATCGAACGCGACATCGAGAAGGCCAGGGAGGCGCTTGCGGCCACCCTGGACCGCATCAGCGAGAAGGCGGACCCGAAACAGCTCGCCGACTCGGCGCGGAGCACTGTCCAGGCCAAGCTCGACGAGCCGAAGATCAAATACTCGTTGCTCGGTGGGGGATTGCTGCTCGGCTTCCTGCTGCTGCGCAAACTCCTGCGCTGAAGACAGCTCCAGGACAGCGCCGAGCCGGGCTGAGACGTCGCGACCGGCTGAAGTGACGTCTCAGCCCGCGTGCGCGTAGCTGTGGTGTGCCGCCTCCGCGGGGCTGTGGCTCAGTTCCTTACGCGGCACCGTCGGAGCCGCGGCGGAAGTGGTGTTCCCCTGGTCCTCCTGGCCCTCACCCTCGTCCTGCCGGGCCTCGTCCGCCTGAGCCTCGGAAGCCGCGGTGTTTTCCTGGTCGGTGTTCTCGGCGCTCTCGGTGTCCTCGGCCGTCTCCGTCCTGTCCTCGGTCGTCCGGGACAGACGCGCGGTCATGTAGGCGGAGGTGAACTCGTAGGCGCTGCCGTTGAGCAGGTGCACCACCGTCGGCTGGGTGCCCTCCGGCACGAGCTGCTCCACGAGCTGGTCGGCCCGGTCCCTCGCGGCGATGAGGCCGGACGCCTCTCCGTTCAGCGTTTTCCCGAGACCGGACACGGTGACGGTCCAGTCCCCGTCACGTCGCACATATTGCGCGGTGATTGTCTGCACCACCTGATTCATCCCCTCTCACGACAGGGGCGGCGTTCAGCAGAGCGTTCCCCTGACTTTATGACGATGATTCAAGTCTGTAACGGCCCCTGGGACACAGCAACAGGACCCGGCGGAAAACGCTACCCAGAGTGATAACACTCTCAGTTAGTCGCTACGAAGAGTGAGGTTAAGGTCTCGTAACGTCGATCAAGGGCGCGCAAGGTGACGGATCCCACCCCACAGAAGGCTCATGGTGTAGTCGGCGGCGGCCTGTGGAGTGATTTCCTCGTTCTGCTCACACCAAATGGCCAACCGCTCGCAGCCGCCCACCACGAACTCCGCCATGGCGTGCGCGAGCGCGGGATCCGGCACGTTCAGATAGGCATCCATGAGGTGCGCGATCAGGTCGGTCTGCTGTCGGCGAGTGGCTTCGAGCTCCTCGGCGGCCGAGGTGCCGATCAAGCTCATCTCGTGGCGCAGCAGGGACCACGCCTGACGGCGATTGCGGGCGAAGGTGAAGAAGGCCAGAAGGCCCTGGTGGAGGGCGTCCTCCGCCGTTGTCGTGCCCAGCACGGACTTCTCGGTGGCCTCGCGCAACTCCGCGCGGGCGGCCTGGATGCAGGCGAGCAGTAGGCCTTCCTTCGACTGGAAATACTCGTACAGCATCGGTTTCGAGACGCCGACCCGCTCTGCGATCTCGTCCATCGACGCCGCGGCGTAGCCGCGTTCGGCGAACACGGTCTCGGCCACCTCGATCATCTGCCGTTCGCGTTCGGCGCGCGGCATTCGTTTGCGTCGTGCGGGGGGCTTTCCAGTCGCGCTCACGATCGTTATCCTACTCCCAGTAACTTACTATCGGTAAGGTGTACGCCGGGTAACACGAACCGTCGCATGGAGGCACGGACATGGGTAATCGCACCGAGACGGGCGTGGTCGTCGTCGGAACCGGATTCTCCGGCCTCGGCATGGCGATCCAGCTGCTCAAAGACGGACGTGAAGACTTCGTCGTACTGGAGAAGGCCGACGAGGTCGGGGGTACATGGCGCGACAACACCTATCCCGGCTGCGCGTGCGACATCCAGTCCCATATGTATTCGTTCTCGTTCGAGCAGAACCCGCACTGGTCGCGCTCCTTCTCGCCGCAGCCGGAGATCCTCGACTACCTGCGTGGCGTCGCGACGAAGTACGGACTCTACCGATTCATCCACTTCGGCCAGGAGATGACGGGAGCGCGGTGGGACACCGACGAACACCGGTGGCATGTCACGACCGCCGGCGGTGACGAGTTCGTGGCCCGCTACCTCGTGTGCGGGGTGGGGGCGCTGCACATCCCCCAGATCCCCCAACTGTCCGGCATCGAACGTTTCCAGGGCAAGGCGTTCCACTCGGCTCGGTGGGACCACGACTACGACCTGCGGGACAAGCGGGTCGCCGTGATCGGAACCGGCGCCAGCGCCATCCAGTTCGTGCCCAAGATCGCGGAACAGGTGCGGGAACTGCGCCTCTTCCAGCGCACACCGCCCTGGATCATGCCGAAGCCCGACCGCACCATGCCCGACTGGGCCAAACGACTGTTCGAGCGGGTGCCGCTCGCTCAGCGGGTCTACCGTGACCTGCTCTACTGGTCGCTGGAGCTGCGGGCCGTGGGCTTCAACGGCGATCCGCGCATCATGAAGATTGCGCAGAAGATCGCGAAGCGGCACATCGACAAGAGCATCTCCGACCCGGTGCTGCGGGCCAAGCTCACGCCCGACTATGTGATGGGCTGCAAGCGCGTGCTGATCTCCAACGACTACTACCCGGCACTGGCGCGCGACAACGTCGACGTCATCACCGACGGCATCGCCGAGGTCACCGAGACCGGCATCATCGACAAGGCCGGAGTGGAACACGAGGTGGACGCCATCATCTACGGCACCGGGTTCCACGTCACCGACGCCTTCGACGACCTCGACATCATCGGTGCCCAGGGCACCAACCTCGGCAAACAGTGGGCTGAACAGGGCATGCAGACCCACCTCGGCATCACGGTCACAGGCTATCCGAACCTGTTCTTCCTGCTCGGCCCCAACACCGGCCTCGGGCACAACTCGGTGGTCTTCATGATCGAGCAGCAGATCCGTTACATCGCCGAGGCCATGCGCTATGTCGAGGACCACGGCGCCGACGCCATCGAAGTCCGCGCCGACACGCAAGCCCAGTTCAACGCCGACATCCAGCGCAAACTCGCCAAAGGCATCTGGACCCGGGGTGGTTGCACGAGCTGGTACCTAGACTCGCAGGGCGTCAACCGGACCGTCTGGCCGGGGTTCACCTGGCGGTACTGGTTGCGGACCCGCAAACTCGAAGCCTCCGACTTCCGGCTTCACCGGCGCGCCAAGGCCGTTACAGAGCGGCGGCTGACAGCTTCTTCAGCCGGGTGAGCAGCTCCTCGGTGTGCAGGCCGCACAGCGCCGCGAGTTGCTCCAGCGTGGTCTGGTCGAATCGGACGTCCGCGGAGCCACCCGCGGCGAGCCTGCCCCGCGCCCACCGGCGCAGCGGCAGTAGTTCGGGCTGTTCGTCCGCGACGACGTCGGCCAGGTTGACCCTCACCTGGCCGCTCTCGTGGGCGAACAGCCTGCTGTGGACACGGGCGAGCAGATTCTGCGGCAATTCGTCCATCGCGAGGCAGAGCTCGGCCAACCGGACCACCGAGCACTGACGGGTCCCCAGCTCGTAGGTCGCCAGCGTCTGAAGCGAGATACCGCTCTGGAGTTTCTCGCCCAACTCTTTGCGCGTCCAGCCGCGCTCGGTTCTCAGCTTGCGCAGTTCCTCGCCCAGGATTCTCTGGTACGTGTCGGCGTCGATCAACAGTGGTGCCCCCTGACCATCTTCTTTCCGGCTATGTCGTTTCTATGACATGTGAATGGTCGGAGAGCCCCGCGCTTACGCGGGGAGCCGGAGAAAACCCCACTGATCCGCCATAGATGCTCCGAACGGAGTATCCGATTGGTCGAATCGGCGTCAGCCGAAACGGGGTCGCTCCGGCCGGGGCCACCCCGAGTCGGTGACCGAGGGTTCGGGGGTCAGTTCACACACACCACGCCGTCGGCTGTGATCGGTTGTTCGGTCGACTCGTCCCCGGCCTGTCGAGGCGCTTCCGGCATCGGGGCACCCGGGGCGTTGCCGCCCCCGGCGGGACTACCCGGCATGGAGTTGCCGTTCTGTTGGTAGTCGGGGGCGAGGAGCACTCGCACGTGGCCGGAGCTGACGTCCGCGTTCTCCTCCACGGGGATGTCCTTGTGCAGGGCCTTGGCCACGGCTTCGGCGGAGGCCCGCTCGCCGGAGGCGGACTGCACAACACTGGTCTGCCTCGGCACCTCGTTGGCCACTTCGCCCTGGACGAAACCCTGTTCGACCAGCGACTGCGCCACGCTACCCGCGAGTCCTTGGATGTTCGACGTGTTGTAGATGTCGACGGTGATCTCCTCCGGAGCGGGAGCCTGCGACGTTTCGGGCTTCTTGCCGGTGAGTTTGGCCACGAAGCTGCGCACCTCGCCTGGATCGACCTTGAGGGCGAGCCCGTCGGGAGTGTCGTATTCCGGGTTCTCGATCGGAATGGTGTGGAACTCGAGCTGACCGCCGGTGAAGTCCTTCATCTGCTGGGCGAACGACAGGATGTCCCAGCCCTTGTTCACCACCACCGACTTCTTGACGGCCTCGACCAGCCGGTTCAGCTTGCCCGGGTCCGTCAGCGTGCCCGCCGACACCACTTTGTTGGCCAGCCCGGCGAGGAACACCTGCTGGCGGACGATCCTGTCGAGGTCGCCCCGCAGCAGTCCGTGTCGTTGCCGGACGAACGCCAGAGCCTGCACGCCGGAGATCGACTGCTTGCCCGCCTTGAAGTCCGCTCCCGAGTACGGGTCCTGGGTCGCCTGGTTCAGGCACACCTCGACCCCACCGATGGCATTGGTGATGTCGTAGAAACCCAGCAGGTTGATGGAGGCGTAGTTGTCGACCGTCTGGCCCGTGAGTGCTTCGACGGTCGCGATGAGGGTCTTGGCGCCCTCCTGGTTGCTGCGGACCTCGAGTTCCTGCTCGTCGGTGACGCCTTCCTGGCGCAGCTGTTCCTTCGCGGCAGCCTTACCGCGCGCGTACGCTGAGTTGATCTTGTGTTGGCCGAAGCCGGGAACGGTGACGTAGGAGTCCCTCGGCAACGACAACGCCACCGCCTTGCTGCCGTCGTTGGGAATGTGCACCAGGATCAACGTGTCGGTGTTGAGCTCGCCGTCCGCGGCACCGGCGTTCAGTTTGGCCAGCATCTCCTCGGGCAGCGGGTTGCCCTGCGCGTCGATCCGGCTGTCCATGCCGACGAGCAGGATGTCGCGCGCCCCGTCCTCCGGCAGCTCGCCCGTGTCCTCCCCGATGACGTCCGCCATCGTGAGCCCGTCCACCAGGCCCTGCATGGCCGCCCAGGCATAGCCGGTGATGGTCAGCACCAGCACGGAGACCATGGTCAGGGCGATGCGTACACCGACCCCCCTCTTGTGGTCCCGCGACAGGGCGGGGGCCGTCGTGATACGGCCCTCACTCGGTTGCCGCGTGGCCCGACGGCCTGCGCTGTCCTGGGCACCCGCGGGGCGACGTTGCGCATCGTTCGCGCCCCGCGCTCCGGAACGAGGGCCGCGGGACGGAGGGGGCTGTCTGCGGCCCGGCTGTCTGCCGCGGGCACGGTCCGCGCCGCCACGAGGCGGAACACGT
Source organism: Saccharomonospora sp. (assembly GCF_027317685.1). Taxonomy (NCBI): domain Bacteria; kingdom Bacillati; phylum Actinomycetota; class Actinomycetes; order Pseudonocardiales; family Pseudonocardiaceae; genus Saccharomonospora; species Saccharomonospora sp. Next base: position 20,739 of record NZ_DAHVQP010000007.1, on the reverse strand, counting down.
CGAATCCGTTCCGCGTCTCGATCCGGTCCTCGGCGCGAAGGTCGGGGGTGGCGCGGGTCGTCTCCCGGCGGTCGTTCCACGCCAGCGGCTCCTTTCCGTCGCTGCTCTCCCGACGTGCCTGCACGGGCCTCTCACTAGGAACAGACGTGTGGAAACGGGGTGCGGTTGTCGTAGGGTGCCACATGGAAGCGCGAAGACACCGATGCCACCCCGCTCGTTTCCCTTCTTCAGGTTTTCGTTCTTCGATCGGGTGAAAGCAGCGTGTTCACCCCTGTCGTGGCCGCCGCGACCACGGCGACCAGGCAGGCCGTGGTGTGCACGGCCATGCCGAGCGCGTCGGGGGAGGGCTCCGCGGTCACCGACAGCAACGGCGGAATGCACGCCGCGATGGCGAGTAGCCACGTTCCTGGGGTTCCGGTGGAACCCGTGTGCACGCTGTGCAACAACGACATTCCCAGCAGTAGGTGAACCAGGCTCTGCACCGGGTCGAGCAACAACCCCTGTAGACCGGGCACCTCGGTGCCGAGTGTGGTGAGCGCGAAACCGAAGAGCCCGATGAGCGCGAAACCCGCTCCGACGGCCGTCGCGGCGTGGGACAGCATGCGGTCGAGACCACTTTGTGTGGAATTCCATACCGACACGGGGGGAGTGCGATACCACATGTGCCGCTCGAATCCCAGGAACACCAGCACGGCGGGGCCTACGAGGAGCGCGGTCGCCAGCAGAGCGCGGGGCCGTAGGAACCGGCCGAGATCGGGCCCGAGACTGGGCAGGTACACGGCCGCGACGAGCAGCAGCACCGCGGTGAGGAAGAGCAGGTACAGGCTCATCGGCAGACGCGAGGCGAGCCCCGCCGACCGCAGGAGCTCGGGTCGGCGCGCCACCCGCGCCAGGCGCGCCCGGAACAGGCCGAGGAACGTGAGCTGGGTCAGCCCGATCAAGAGCACGGACGTCATCGGGCCCGCCAACACGGGCGGAGCCTCGGCGACCCCGAGCATCGCGAAGGGCAGCGCACCTGCCGCGACACCGATCACCAGCGCACCGAACGCGGCCCCACCACTCAGGACCAGCTGTCGACGGGAGGGGACGACCCCGTCTCGGTGAGCGAAAGCGGCCTGCTGGGCCAACAACGCGAGCGCCAATGCCCCCGCATGGTGAGGCCACGACGAGATCGTGTGCGTACTCAGCCACTCCGCCCCCACCAACAGGGCGACCAGCGTCCCGAAGACCACGCGAGGTGCGTGCCGATGCAAAGCCAGCATCAGCGGGGTGAGGAACGTCGTGAGGAGATAGAAGCCGAGGAGCCACAACGGATGCAGCGCTATCCGCACCACCGCGTCGATGGTCGAGGGGGGCACCCGCAGCAGCTCCAACGCCAGGGGCAGGCTGAACGCGACGACCGCGAACACCAGCGTCAGCCGCAACAACCGGCTGGCCCGATGGGCGAGGTAGGTACGGACGTCACCGCCGGCGCGAACGATCGCGGTCCAGGTCGCGGCGTTGGTGTGTCCCGCAGCGAAGAAGAACACCACTGCGGTCTGCGCCGACCACGTCAGTGGCCACAACCAGTCGGGATCCGCTCCCGCCCACTGGGCCAACGCCACGGTCGACTCGCCGAGGATGAGCACACCCAGGCTGCCGACGCCGAGGAGCGTCCACGGTCCGGCGAGAGCGGTCGGCCTCCTCCCATCCGTCCGTCGTGGAGACGCCCGCTGTGTCCGGGCCGATTCGGACAGTGGGCGGCCACGGAGTCGATGCCACAGCAACACTCCGATGACCGCCACGCCTGCCAGCAGTGGAAGCACGGGCTCGCCGACGGGTGGCCCCCACCGTTGGTGCCAGGAGTTCACCACGAGCCCTGCCGTGTAGACCGCGGCGACACCCTGGCACAGCGTCCGCGACCCTCGCGGGTTGACGTCGCACGTGGTGTACATGTCCTCGGACAGGCGCTCGTCGAGCGCCTCCCGCAATTCTGGTCCGAGCGGTCTGCCCTTCTTCTCCGCGTAGCGCAGCAGGTCGTACCCGAGGTCGTGGGAACGGCACGGCGTTCCGAAGTCCCATCGGGTGCTGTCGTCCCCCCACGGCGCGGAACAGCCGCCGCCGATGTGCACGGCCCTGACCGTGCCGTCGAGCGCGGTCTGTGTCCCGATTTCGACGCCCGTCACCGTCACGAAGTCGTGTGGCAGCGATGCCAGTGCCTCGGCGGACCGTCCGGGGTCGAGCAGGGCTTCGATGGCCTTCTCGGCGTCGGCCACGTCTCCGTCGACGAGGCCCGCGGCGGGGACGGCTTGCGACCGTGACGCCACGAGACCGAAGCCCACCACAGCGAGTATCAGCACGAGTAGCCGGACGGCACCGCACAGCAGGACCCGGTGGCGAACACGCGGTTTCCGGCGGACGGACATGCCCGAAAGGGTGACAGTGCCGGAATGAGGCGATTATTCGGGGCCACATTGCGCGCCCGGCCTCGACCACTGATGTGCCGGGTTCAGTTGATGTGCCGGGTTCAGTACTCGATACGTGGTCGACGTGGTCGGCCTCGTCGAGACCTCGCACATATCCCGCCCCCTCGTCCTGTCAATGGGGGACAGGGGCGAAGCTGATGCGATTACGCCCGGCTTCCTTCGCGTCGTACACCGCGGTGTCGGCGGCCTGGAGCAAGCCGTCGAGGTCGTCGGCGTGCCGGGGGAACATGGCTATGCCGATGGAGGCCGTGCGACCACTGATGGTGGCCTGGGCGCCCCGTTTGTCCGTGGTGGGAATCCGCAACGCGGCGATGGTGGTCCGGACTCGTTCGGCCGCGAGCTCGGCGGCTGCCGCATCGGCGTTGGGGAGTAGCAGCAGGAACTCTTCGCCGCCGAACCGGCCGACGAGGTCGGCGGGCCTGGTGACACTGGACAGAGCGTTCGCCACCGCGGCGAGTACATCATCGCCCGCCGGATGTCCGAACGTGTCGTTGATCTGTTTGAAGTGGTCGAGATCCACCATGAGCACGGCCAACGCGTTGCCCGAGCGTCGGACACGGTTGAGCGCACGCTCGGCCGACTCCGTCCATCCGCGCATGTTGAGCAGGCCCGTTTTAGGGTCGGTGACGACGGCGTCCTGTAGTTGGTCGAGTTCGGCGAGTCGGTTGAACACCACGGTCACCACCGCCATGACGATCACGGCGGGAGGCATGGTGACCACCAATACGGCGGTCACGGCTCCGAGCCCGGTGGTGATGGCCTCCAACAGGTTGTCGGCCTTGCTGCCGAGTACCGTCCGGACAGTCGGCGAGGGAGAGCCGAGAGCGAGGATCCCGCCCACGTAAAGGACCTGCACTCCCTCGTACACCAAAGCCGTGATCAGGATGAGTCCGAATTCCCGTAGTGACCCGGTGGCGGTGAGTGTGATCCAGTCCTGCGGTCCCATCGCCGTGTAACAGAGATTGGCCAGTGCGGCCGCGAGACCGTGGGCGAGGGATGAGTAGATGAAATTGTGCGCTGGTCTGCGCGCGGCGAACCAGCGTTGAATCCGGATGACGACGACCAGTAGCACCGCGAGCGTGGCGGGAAGGACCAGCGTCGCGGGGAACACCCATACGGCCGTGAGGTCGATGAGGACGGTCTTCGTGCGGTTTCGACGCCGCTCCTCTTGACGACGTGTCAATTGCATGTGGGCCGTCGCGCCCGCCGCGAGAATGGCGAACTCGAGCCAGTCCGACCCGGTGGGCAACGGCGAATGCGCGAACGCCGCCGCGAATCCCGCCACCGACAACGCTTCCATGGTGATCAGGAAGACGACGAACCGTCTCGGCCTGGTCCACAGAGCCCAGTGGCGGGGCAGGAGTGACCGACGGTCCTCGCGGCGGCCGGAGCGATTGTCCTGTGAGCGCGTCGGCTTCGATCCCCTGGTCACGGCCCCGCTGTCCGGCATATCCGGCATAACGATTCCTGGCGACGGCCGATCCTGTGGAATGAGCGGCACTCGCCAATCCTCTCGCGCGTGTCGGTCACGTGGGCCAAGTCGGCTCGGTCGTGACGACCGGTCCGGCGAAGTCCACGACGGGACAAGACATCGTCAGTGATCAGTATCATCTCACCGCGCTGAAAAATCGTGTAGACGAGCCCACTGGACTGTAATGTGGGAGCAGTGCCGGTGAGTTGTCTCGAAAGCCGTTTTCGACCTCGGTACGAACTCGACCGCGAGGGGAGGTGTTCTCCCTTGTCCGACCGTGACTTCTGACCTACAACTGGAGAACCGACGGCAGTGTCGTCCTGGGGAGGTGTCTGATGTCTGACCGTGATTTCTGAAACTTCTGATTCATTTGTCAGCGCAAGTGCAAGCGCTTTTGAGCGAGCTGCCGCTCTTATCGCGGGGAGGTGTTCACCGTGACCGACCGTGACTTCTGAAATCGCAAGGTGCCCGTCGTCATCGACGATGGGGAAGGTGTGCTGTGACAGGCCACGAAGGCCGAGTGTTGTTCGTCGCGCGGTCATGGTTCGCACTCGAGTCACCTCTGGTCACTTCACGGCGTGAGGTGTGCCGCGTTGCCGGTACGTAACTTCTGATTACGAGTAACCCTTCTCGCCCGACTTCACGCCGTGAACGCCACGGCACAATCAGGTGGTCATCGCGACGATCGCGACGATCGTGGACGGACCGCGGGCGAACGTCGACGAACTTCCGCTGGTTTTTGTCACTGGGACTTCAGAACGCGGCCCCAGGACAGGGCGACCGGGATCGTGAGTACGACACCCGCCGCCCCCGCGAGAGCGATCGTGGTCGTCGCGGAACCGGTGAGATCCGCGACCACACCGCCGAGTGCGACACCCAGACCCTGCGTAACCCGGAGGCCGGTGCGGTAGACGCCGCCCGCGCCGCCGCGCAATTCGTTGGGGACCCAGGTGATGAACGTGGCACCGACAGTGATGATGTAGGCGCCCGCGGCGCCAGCGGACATCAGCAACAGCAAAGCGAAAGGCAGGGTGGGTGCCGCGGCGAAGCCGATGAGCACCGCGGCAGCCACCGTGGCCAGTACCCCCATCAGCCGTTTGCGGTTCTCGGCGGAGACGAACCGCGAAAGTACGAACGTCCCGAGGACGAAACCCAACGGATCAGCGGCCAGCAGCCACCCCACGGCCTGTTCCGAAGCGCCGATCTGGTCGGCGAGCGGGGCGGCGAGCCCTTCGGGAATCACCGCGAGACCCACTAGCCACGACAACGCCAGCAACACTCGCAGGCGGCGTTGACCCCATACCCAGCGCACGGCGCTGAACCAACCGTCGCCGGGATCGCCGGGAGCGGGACGCTGCCGCACCGAGAGCTGCACCAGTATCGCGGCGATGAGAAAGGTCAAGGCATCGAGGGCCAGCGCCCACGAGGGGCCGAGCGACGTGACCAGTATCCCCCCACCACCGAGGCCGATGAGCATGCCGATGTTGGTGGTGATGCCCCGTAGATCTTGACTACGCAGATACAACTCGTCGTCGGTGAAGACCTCCCTGGTCAATGCGTTCTGCGCGGCGTTGGCCGGGGCTCCGGCCAACCGTGCCAGCACGACCAGCGTGACGAGTACCGCGAGCGGTGTTCCGGGAATCGCCATGGCCCCCACCAGCACGGCCTGGGTGACGAAGGACGCGACGAGCACTGTCTTGCGGGGATACCGGTCGGCGATCTGGGAGAGTCCGAGTCCACCCACGAGCGCGGGGAGAAAGGTCAACGCGTACACCACGGCAGCCCACAGCGCCGACCCCGTGCGGCCATACACCACGATGGACAGTGCCACCGTCGTCAGATGGTCGCCGAGGACGGACTGAGCCTCTGCGAACCACAGAGCCCGGAATTCACGGTTACGGAGCGCGTCACTCATCCGGGGCGCTGCCGTGGTAGTTACCAACTTCGTCACCCTGTGCCGAATCGGTTACGTATTGCGACGTCGGCGCCAACGTTAGTTTTCTTCACAATGACGTGGAGCCGAACATCGGACGTTGCCCGGAACGGACTAACGCTGACTCGGGGCACTCCTTCGGGCTGTGCGTGTCAAGACCTCGTCCACCGGCCATGTCCCGAGGCCGACCATTGTCCGCTCGTTCGGGGCAGCGCGTTCCCGTCCAGTCGAAGACCTCTTCGGACGTGATCGCCGTCCTCGAGTCCGTCGGAGTCCGAATTCGACGCGTCCGAGGACGGCAAAGCCGGTTCGGGGTATCGCCCGGCATGGGCGGCCGTTGAGCCACGGCATCGATCTGCAGGTCGGCGCGAGTCGACGTGATCGCGCGTTCACCACGGTGGCCCGGGGCGACCCGGATCGTGCGGGCCGGGAATGGGCCACCGAGTTTCCCGTCGCCGGGTCGGTGCCGTGGTGTGTTCGTCGTGAGGGGCGTTCGAAACGTTTCTGAAACGGCTGAAGCGACTTGAGTCCAAAACCGCCTGAAACGGTCAACTGGTGTAAAGCGCGTCGATGTCCGCTCGGTACCGCTCGGTGATGACGCGGCGTTTGAGTTTCAGTGTCGGGGTGAGTTCACCGCTGTCGGGTGTCCACGCGTCGGCCAGCAATTGATACCGCTTCACCTGCTCGACCCTCGCCAACCGCTCATTGGCCGAGTCGACGGCCCGGTCGATCTCGGCTCGCACGGCGGGGTGCTCGGCCAGAGCGGCGAGGTCGTCCCCTTCGATGCCACGGGCCGCCGCCCACGGGAGAGCGATCTCGTCGTCGAGCACGATGAGTGCCGTGAGATAGGGCCGTTCGTCGCCGATCGCGATGGCCTGCCCGATGAGCGGGTGTTCCTTCAACAGGCCTTCGATCTTGGTCGGGGCTATGTTCTTGCCGCCGGCGGTGATGATGAGTTCCTTCTTCCGGTCGGTGATGGTGACGAATCCGTCGTCGTCTATCGAGCCGATGTCACCCGTGGCGAACCAGCCGTCGGCGTCGGTGGCCGATTGGATAGACCCGTCCTCCTGGAGGTAACCGAGGAACACGACGGGGCCTCGCACCAGCAGTTCTCCGTCGTCGGCGACCTTGACCTCCACGTCGGCGATCGGGCGGCCCACCGTTCCGGCTTTGAAAGCGTCCGCGCAGTTGCTCGTGACCGCCCCCGTGGTCTCCGACAGCCCCCACACTTCGTGGATCTCGATCCCGAGCCCGGCGATGAAGTACAGCACTTCGAGGGGCAGCGCGGCCGCGCCGCTGGCGGCGAAGACGAGTTCGTCCAGGCCCAACATCCGGCGGATCGGGGCAAGTACGGTGCGGTCGGTCTCCGCGATGCGCTCCGCCAACTCCGCGGGGACCTCTTTGCCCGCGCTGCGCAGTTTGTAGCCCTCCTGCAACAATTCGTTGGCGGCGAGCAGGGCCTTGCGACGGTCCTCGGGGACACCGGTGAGCATGTTCTTCAGTCCCGCCACCATCTTCTCCCACACCCTCGGCACGCCGAAGAGCGAATCGGGCCGGACGCGGCCGAGTGCGGCGACGATGTCACCCGGATCGGCGAGGGTGTGTACGTGGCCTGCGTGCACCACGGGCATGTAGATCGACAGCTCTCGTTCCGCCACATGTGCGAGCGGCAGATAGGCGATGTTCGAGACGTGTGGGGGAGCGTCGTGCCGCGAGTACACGGCGATGGCCTCGTGAATGGCGTTGCGATGTGACAGCACCACCCCCTTCGGCGTTCCCGTGGTGCCCGACGTGTAGATCATCGACAGGGGATCGTCGGTTTTGATCTCGTCGGTCAACCGTTCGAACGTCGACGGGGACTCCGCGTGCAGCGTGGCCCCTCGATCACGTAGTTCCGCGTAGTGGACGAAACGTTCGTCGTCGAATGTGGCGTCGTCGTCGAGAACGACGATGTGACGCAGGGCCGGGAGGTCGTCGAGCACCGGTCGCCACCGTTCCAGCTCTTCCTCGCCCGCGATGACCGCGATCGGTGCGGCGCTGTGGTTGACCACATAGCGGATCTGATCGCTGCTCAACGTCGAGTAGGCGGTACACGGGATGGCGGCGAGGTTGGTGGCCGCCAGGTCGGCGATGATGTGCTCGGGACGGCTCGGCGACATGATGATCATGCGTTGGCCCGCGCGGAGGCCGAGGTCCGCGAGTCCGTGTGCGACGGCGGCGACCTGTTCACGCAGTTGCGCCCAGCTCAGTGTCGGGCTGTCGGGATCGTCCAGTGAGGTCAGGGCCGGGAGGTCGGCGAACTCGGTGGCATTACGGCGGAGCAGCTTGGCGATGGTCTGGCCCTCGATTCGGGCCGTAACGGATGGCTGAGTGGTCAACGCTGTCCTCCTCATGTCCGTGAATCCACCACTCTATGTAATGAAGGTCACTTTTGGGGAGGGGTGGCCGAGGCTGGATGTCGCACGGCGGGACTTCTTCGTCGACGGGGTGTGGTCGTCTCCCCGGCGCCGATGGCGGTTCGACCTGTCGCTCTGTCGTTTCCGGGGGGCCGGTGTTCCGTCGAGGGTTTCGCGTGTCGGTATCGGGGAACAATCAGCGAAGGGCGTCGATCGGGTCGGCGAGAAATTGTCTTATCTGGACAATTTCTCCGCTGGGAGAACGTGGTAGTGCTACCGAATTCGCTGACCTCGCCTTTCGAGGATGATGGTGTGCTGAATTCGGTGTGTCGATTCGTTCGACGCCTGGTGTCGGTGCGGGTGTGGGCCGGTGAATTCGACTTCTTCGCGACAGGGTTCCGCGTCCCGTGTTCGCGTCGGCGGGGTTTTGTCGTGGGTCGTCGTTCGTCTTGACTGGCCGCGGCCGAGCGGCTTTAAGTCCATTGTGGATGATAATCCGTTCGGGGTCTATCGGCTCTCATCGCGGCGAAAGCCGGTTTCAATCCACGCAAGCCGTGGTCGTCTGAATACTATCGGTGACTGCGTTGTCTGTTGTGGGCTCCAGAACAGGAGGGACCGTCGTGAGCGGCGAGGGTGAACTGGTCGCGGGACGGTACCGCCTGTCCTCGTCTCTCGGACGTGGAGGCATGGGAGTCGTGTGGTGCGCCCACGACGAACGACTCGACCGGCTGGTCGCGCTGAAAGAACTACGCACCGGCCTCGGAACCGGTGATATGGCGCACGAAGCCGCCATGGCACGCGCCATGAAGGAAGCCCGGGTCGCGGCGCGTCTACGGCACCCCCATGCCGTCACCGTGCACGACGTGGTCACCCACGGACACATCCCTTGCCTGGTCATGGAATTCCTCCCGTCCCGCAGTCTCTCGGCGATGGTCACCGACCGCGGCGTGCTCTCGCCGGGAGAGGCCGCCTCCATCGGCTCGCAGGTGGCGTCGGCATTGGCGGCGGCGCACGAGGAAGGCATCGTGCACCGTGATGTCAAACCCGAGAACGTGCTCGTCACCGAGGGTGGGCTCGCGAAAATCGCCGATTTCGGTATCTCCCAGGCCGACGGTGAGGACACCTTCTCCAGGCACGGGACGATCGCGGGAACACCTGCCTACCTGTCGCCCGAGGTCGCCGACGGGGCGCAGGTGGGCCCACCGTCGGACGTCTTCTCGCTCGGCGCGACGTTGTACTCGGTGATCGAGGGAAGCCCGCCGTTCGGAGAAGCGGAAAGCACTATCGCGCTACTCGTGCGCATCGTGCACGCTCAGCCCACCCCGCCACGTCGGTCAGACCCGCTGACCGAGTTGTTACTGGCGATGTTGCACCGGGACCCGGGTAAGCGGCCGACGATGCGGCAGGTGCACGAGGAACTGGCCGCGGTCGCCGATGAGCACTCCGCAGCTGAATCGTCGTCGTCTCCGTCGTCGCCGTCGTCCTTCCCTCCGCGGCACACACTGTCGTCGCCGACGAAAGGGCGAACGCGCGTGTCGAGCCGCACCGTCCTCACGGGGTTCGTGGCGATGACCCTGGTGTCGGTGGGCATGGTGTTCGGCGCCGTATTGAACACCGGGGGTTCGTCCGACAGTCCCGTGGCGCTGTCCACGGGTTCACGATGCCTGGCCGAACTGCAGGTCACCAACCGCTGGCCGGGTGGTTACCAGGGCGAGGTCACCGTCGTTCCCGAGAACGGCGGCATCGTCGGATGGAAAGTGCACTGGGAGCTCCCCGAAGGACATACTGTCAGCGAGGTGTGGAACGGCACACCGTCACGCAACGGCACGACCATGTACGTCCACGACGCGGGCTGGAACGCCGCCGTGGAACAGGACACGACGGCGACATTCGGCTTCGTCGCCCGTACCCGCCCCGGGGCCGAACCGAGCGACCCGACTCTGAACTGCGGGACGAACTGACGAGGCGTCCCACCACCCCGCGTGCGTGGGCGCGAGGCGGGCCGATGCCGCCGCACGACGTCCCCATCGCGTAGTCGACGACCCCTGTGGGTAGTCAGCGCGAGCGAAGAGGACGGGGAGAAAGGAAAGGCATGGCATCGGCCCATGACGAGGCCTCGGACGAATCCTCCGCTCACGACGGCGACCGGACCGTGGTAGTGGGACTGCTGTGTGACCCGGGGCTGCCGAGCGAGGTGGTGAGGAGATTCACCGACGACCTCGAAGCGGACTTGTCCGTCCACGTCACCGACGAGGTCGAGTGGGACGTGCGGATGCGGACCGAACCACTGCGAATCGACGACGAAGACCAGTTTCCGCTGGTGAACCTGTCGAAAATAGTCCTGCCGAAGTACAAATGGGATCTGCTGGTGTGCGTCACCGACCTCCCACGACGGATCGGTACGCACCCGGTGGTGGCCGACATCAGCGTGAGCAACGGAGTGGCTCTGGCCTCCCTGCCCGCACTCGGCGTATGGCGTATGCGCAGGCGGTTGTACGACACGCTGATCTACCTGGTCGGAGAGCTGGGCAAAAGCAGCCTCCTGAGTGTTCGAGCGGGACGTGAACGGCGCGAGGCGGGCAGCAGACTGAAGCCGGTGCGCTGGGTGGACCACTCCGATGCCGAGATCGAAGTGAGCCTGGCTTTGGTGGGGTGGCGCGGACGGCTGCGTCTGCTCGCCGGGATGGTGCGGGGCAACAAACCGTGGCGGCTGGTGCCCGAGCTGTCCACGGCGCTGGCCGCCGGTTCCGCGGCCGCGGCGTTCGGCATCTTCTACGGCAGTATCTGGACGCTCGCCGACGCACTGAGCCCCTTTCGGCAGGTGTTGATCAGTCTGCTGGCGATCGCGTCGATGGTCACCTGGCTGATCCTGTACAACCGCTTGTGGGAGCGGCGCTCGTCGTCCAGGGAGAAAGCGATCCTCTACAACGTGTCCACGCTGGCGTCGTTGTTGTTCGGTGTCGCCGCGGCCTATTCGGTGTTGTTCGCCGTGACTCTCATGGGGGCGCTCACCGTGATCGATCCGGGATATCTCGAACAGTCACTGGGGCACCCCGTGGGGATCGTCGACTATCTCAGACTGACGTGGTTGTCCAGCTCACTGGGGACCTTCGCGGGAGCCCTCGGTTCCAGCCTCGAAAGTGAGGAGGCGGTGTACCGTGCCGCCTACAGCATGCGGGAACGGCAGCGACGACAGCGCGCCCGGGAACAGCAGGAACAGGAGGCGCGCGAGCACTATGGGGACTGAGGGAGCCCAGCCCGAGTCAGCGGGGGAGGAGTCTTCCGACCGGCTGCGTTGGAACGCCCGGTACCTGCGGAGTGCACCGGGTTTCGCCCCGCACCCGCTGGTCGCGGAGGCGTTCACCGCCGGAATGATCGACGGGCCGGTGTTAGAGCTGGCGTGCGGCCGGTCGGGTAGCGCGCTCGCCCTGGCCGAGGCGGGACATCGGGTCGTCGCGGTGGACGTGTCGGACGTGGCGTTGCGTCAGCTCGCCACGGAGGCGCGGCGGCGCGGCGTGGGGGACCGGGTGTTCTGTGTCCAGTCGGACCTCGCCACGTTCGTGCCTCCTCGCGAGACGTTCGCGTTCGCGTTGGCGACTTTGTTCTGGGACAAGGCCGTGTTCGACATCGCGTGCGAGGCTGTGCTGCCCGGGGGACTACTCGGCTGGGAGGCGCTCGCCCGGATGGACGAGGAGGATCCGTCGGCGCCGTCGCGTTTCCGCGTGCCTCACGGAGCGCTCGGCACCGCTTGCGGACCGGGATGGGACGTGCTGGTGGAGGCCCTCGCGAAGGAGTCCGCAGGAGCACGACCGCGTAGGTCGACCCGGGTCTTGGCCCGACGCGGTGAATGATTGTCGGGTGCCGTCGCGGCGGGCTCGGACGTCGCTGATCGCGGATCCGGGATAAATGGTGGTTCGCTCCAGGGTTTGCCCTGATGCGGTGCCGCCGTGCTCGCTCGACACTGGGGGCATGACTTCATCCACCGCTACCTTGACCCGGTCGAAACAGAACCGCATGATCGCCGGGGTCTGCGGCGGTATCGCACGCCGCTACGGCTGGCGTCCCAGGAACGTGCGTCTGGCGTTCGTGGTGTCGTGCGTGCTTCCGGGCCCTCAGTTTTTGATTTACCTGGTGTTGTGGCTGTTGCTGCCGCAGGAACCGTGACGCGTCCTTCCGTCGCTTTCCGTCGACCCTGCCGCCGGAAAGCGAGCCGTTCCTCACCAGTGCGGGGGACGTGCCAGGTGGGCGGGCAGTCGTGTGCCCGCATTGCCTCGGGCGGCGTTCACCTGAGCCTGGGTGAGGAAGAAGCCACCTGTGAGGTCGGCTCCTCGTAGGTCGGTGTCGCGCAGGTCGGCGCCGAGGAAGTCGACCGTCCGCAGGTTGGCTCCTCGAAGGTCGGCGGCGATGAGAACGGCTCCGCGGAACGTCGTGCCCCGCAGCGACGCCTTCCGCAGTCGCGCCCCGGCGAGGTCGGCTCCGCGACGGTCGCTTCGGCGACCACACACCCGCGCCCGTACCAGCTCACTCACCCGTGACAGCAAGGTGCCGACGTTCTGCCGGACGGCCGCCACATTGGTGTCGGCGAGTGCGTCGGGACCACCGTCGACGAGCGCGTCGACGCGCTCGAATTCTCGCTTCAGCTCGGTGTGCAGCTCCGCGGCGGCCCGCAGATCGAGCGCCTCCGCCAGGTACCACAAGATCTCGTGCAGGTGGCGGGCCACGTCGAAGGCGGCGAACACGCGCCGGGCCGTCTCCGGATCGTCACGCCAGGTACGACTGTCGAAGACCTCCTGCGTGACCCGTTGACCGGCGCCGAAACAGTCGAACACGGCACAGCCGACGAACCCCCGGCGACGCAGGTCGGTGTGGACCCGGCAGCGGAACGACGAGTCGAGGTTGTGGCAGGGCGTACCTGCGTCCTTGTCGGTGGGAAAACCCGCGGAGGCCGAGAACGGCAGCGCGACGCAGCACAATCCCGCGCAACGGGAGCAGTCCGCCCGTAGGCGGTGCAGCCGGTCCCGGGCGTCGTCGATCGATGTGGGAGACAACGGCTACCACGTCCTCATCGGGGGTGAGGGTCTTGAAACAGCCATTGTCCTGTAGGCCACCGCAGGTGGCGGATCCAGGTCGGGCCTGGTGGTCAGGGCTTTTCGTGGTCGATGTGGCGTACGGATTCGACCGGGTCCGCCGACAGCCAGCCGTGGTCGGTGGGAGGGGTCGCCTCGATGAGACGTCCGAACAGCTCGATCACCGCGTCTTCCAACGCGGCGGCTGTCGGAGTGAGCAGCGCTGTCACTCGGCTGTCGACCGAGGGGGAAGCGCCCACGTCGTGTCGCGTGCAGGCCGCGATGAGCAGTGCTTGTTCGGTGGCCAGGCGCATCCTTCCGCACACGGGGAGGAAGGACGCGGCGATGTCGAGTGTGGCGGCGACGGCCGCGTCGGCGGCATGAGTCGACAGGATGCGGGACAGCGTGGCCGCCACTTCGGAGCGAGGTAGGTCGCGACGGTCCCACGGAGTGGCCGTGTACGCCGTCCACGCCGCGCTGTGCACGGCGGCCAGGGGGCCTTCGATCGCGTCGGCGGCGTCGGCGACCGTCAGCACGGGAGAGCGTTCGGCGAGGCTGACTCGTGCCAGGTCGAGTGCGGGGACCAGCCGTAACCACGCCGGTGTGTACACGCGGACGAGCCAGTCCATGGCGATCAACGACCGTTGCTCGTCGTGGCCGTCGTCCGCCGTGCCCACCAAGGAGGGGACGAACCGTTTGAGCCGTTGGCGTTTGGGATGCGGCAGCCGACCACCGAGCACCGTGGCCGTGGTGAGTAGGACGGGAGAGACGCAGTGGGGCCGGTCGGAGTGTTGTTCACCGGCGAACCACGCCACCGCCTCGGGCAGGCTTACAGACAGCGTTCGTGTCGGTGTCGCCCTCCTCGTGAGGGTTATCGCCCCGAGATCACACGCGTCCATGTCGGCTCCGTTCCCCCACGCCGAACAGATTAATCCTGAAAGCTCTTACGATCTCGGAAACGCGGGACGGCGGGCAATAACGTCACCCGAACAGCCGGACGCGTTTTTCCTTGCTGATGCAATGACGTTGGTCACCGGGGCATGTCCCTCGCGCGAAGGCTCCTCTACTGTCCGGTAGCAGGATTCTACTGTCCGGTAACAAGTGGGTCGGGCGAGTCAGGAGGACCGCGCGGTGGTGCACACCAAGTTCTGCGACGTCTTCGGCGTCGACTATCCGATCGTGCAAGGCGGAATGCAGTGGGTGGGCCGCGCGGAGCTGACCGCGGCTGTGGCGAACGCCGGAGGGCTCGGCTTCCTCACCGCGCTGACGCAGCCCACCCCCGAAGCCCTGGCAGCGGAGATCGCCAGGTGCCGGGAGATGACGGACAAGCCGTTCGGCGTGAACCTGACGATCCTGCCCGCCATCGACCCCCCGCCGTACGCGGAGTACCGCGACGCGATCATCGAATCGGGCGTCGGGATCGTCGAAACGGCCGGGTCGAACCCCGCGGAACACCTACCCGCCTTTCGCGAGGCCGGGGTGAAGGTGCTGCACAAGTGCACCAGCGTCCGACACGCCGTCAAAGCACAGGAACTCGGTGTGGACGGCATCTCCATCGACGGTTTCGAATGCGCGGGCCATCCCGGAGAGGACGACATCGGCGGCCTGGTTCTCATTCCGGCAGCCGCCCAGCGGATCAGTGTTCCGCTCATCGCTTCGGGCGGAATCGGTGACGCGCGAGGGCTCGTCGCCGCGCTGGCCTTGGGCGCGGACGGTGTCAACATGGGCACCCGCTTCGTCGCCACCCAGGAAGCGCCGGTGCACGACAACGTCAAACGCAGGCTCGTGGAAGCCACCGAACTCGACACCGAACTGATTTTCCGTCCGCTGCGGAACACCGCGCGGGTCGCGAGCAACGACGTCAGCAGGGAGGTCGTGCGCATTCTCGACGAAGGTGGACGGTTCGAGGACGTGCGCGAACTGGTCGCGGGCACTCGGGGGCGCGAGGTGTTGCGCACCGGCGACCTCGACGGCGGCATCTGGACGGCGGGCACCGTGCAGGGACTCATCCACGACATCCCCACGGTGGCCGAGCTGATCGACCGCATCGTCATCGAGGCGGAAGCGCTGATCAAGGGCAGGTTGGCCGAGACGGTCGGAGGGTGAGCGGAGGTCGTCGACGGCGGCCGCGGCGCTGTCGCACACGGTAGGGCAAGGCTTCCCCGGCCCGCGTCTCCTTGCGCCTTTCTCGCTTCGCGAGAATGCCGGCTCTGCGCTTTTTTGAGGCTTTTCTCGGAAAAGTCGCTCCAGCGGCAGCGCCGCCCCGTTCTTTCCGGCTCTCGTGTGTTCGGAAAAAAGGGCTTGTCTCGGTGGTCGGCGAAGGCATAAAAAATCCCCAGGCCTTGTGACCTGGGGTGGAAGTGCGCCATCAGGGACTCGAACCCCGAACCCGCTGATTAAGAGTCAGCTGCTCTGCCACTTGAGCTAATGGCGCTTGTCGTTACCGGGTCCGGTGTTTCACCGTTCCCTCTCGGCGACGTGTGAAACATTAGCACGCCCCCGTAGGGCGCTGACACGGGGGCCCCTGTTGAGCGTTGGACACAAGTTGATGAAGTCCATGCACGCGCTGCTACTTGTGCGGCAGACTCGCGGCACGTTCGGGGAGTCCGTGTAACTGAAACGGGTGGTGCTGGTGGCGCGAATGCGTGGTCGTTCGACACGATCAGGTGGTCGCTGGGTCGCGCTTCTGTTGGCGGCGGCCGTCGCGACGGGGTGTACGTCGAGCGCGGCGGAAGGGGGACCGTCCGACTCGCCCGACTCTCCTCCGACCTCCACCCAGCCCCCGAAACCGGTGTTGTTGGCACTGTCGGTGTCCGACGACGAGAAAGACGTCGAACCGGGACAATCCGTGACGGTCCGTGCCGAGCACGGCACCATCACCAAGGCGTCGCTGATCGGAAAACACGGCACACACGTCAAGGACGACCTGCGGGCGGACGGCACGTTCTGGACCACCACGGAACCCCTCGGCTTCGGCAAGACCTACACACTCACCGTCGAGGCGGAGGGCGAGGACGGAAAGACCGTCACCGAGGAATCGACGTTCATCACCACGACCCCCGCACGCACCGTCGCCGTGTCCATCAACGTGTGGGACGACGAGGTCGTGGGCGTCGGTATGCCGCTGATCTTCACCTTCAGCGGGCCGGTGCCCGACCGGGACGCCGCCGAGGAGGCGATCGACATCACCGCCGAACCCGAGACGGAAGGCGATTTCCGCTGGTTCGGCGACAACACGGTGATCTGGCGTCCGAAGGAGTACTGGGAGCCGGGGACGGAGGTCTCTATCGACGCCGAGATCTACGGAAAGGACTTCGGCGACGGCGCCTTCGGTGCCGAGGACAAGGCGGTGGACTTCACCGTGGGCGACAAATTGGTGGCGGTCGCCGACGGTGAGAGCCACGAGATGACGGTGTCGATCAACGACGAGAAGGTCAAGACGATGCCCATCTCCATGGGCAAACCGTCGACTCCCACGCCCGAGGGCACTTACACCGTCATGAGCGAGCACTACGGCTACACCATGGACTCCAGCACCTACGGCGTCCCCGCAGAGAGCGCGGCCGGTTACCGCACCTACGTGGAGTACGCGGTGAGGTTGTCCAACAGCGGCATCTTCTACCACTCCGCGCCCTGGTCGGTGGGTGACCAGGGGAACACCAACGTCAGCCACGGGTGCATCAACCTCTCCACGGGAAACGCCGCGTGGCTGATGGACAAGAGCAACCGGGGTGATCTGTTCACGGTCCGCAACAGCGGGGGAGCCGAGCTCGAACCCACGGACGGTTGGAGCGTGTGGCAGATGTCGTGGGAGGAGTGGCAGAGCTGACCGAGGATTCCTCGAAAGACGTCCTTGTGGAGCTTGTTCACCGGCTCGGTGGTGGGGATCCGCCGGGCCGGCAGGCGCTGAGCCGATAGCGTGGTCCCGGCGACCGTCCGGTCGTGGCGGTTTCCCGAACGGCCGGGAAACCGCCACGACCGACACGTCACTTCAACAGCTGGCGGGCCATGACCATGCGCTGGATCTGGTTGGTGCCCTCGTAGATCTGCGTGATCTTCGCGTCGCGCATCATGCGCTCGACCGGGAAGTCACGGGTGTAGCCTGCGCCGCCGAACAGCTGCACGGCATCGGTGGTGACCTCCATGGCGACATCCGAGGCGTAGGTCTTGGCGGCACTGGCGAGGAAGCTCGCCCGCGCGTCACCACGCTCGGTGGCCGCCGCCGACGCGTACACCATGTGCCGCGCGGCCTCGATCTTCATGGCCATGTCGGCGAGCATGAACTGTACGCCCTGGAACTGGCTGATGGCCTGACCGAACTGCTTGCGCTCCTTCACGTACTCGACGGTGGCGTCGAGAGCGCCCTGCGCGATACCCAGCGCCTGCGCGCCGATGGTCGGCCGCGTGTGGTCGAGTGTGGCGAGCGCCGTCTTCAGACCCGTGCCCGGTTCACCGATGATCCGGTTCTCCGGGATCGTGCAGTTCTCGAAGTAGACCTCCCGTGTCGGCGAACCCTTGATGCCGAGCTTGCGCTCCTTCGGGCCCACCGAGAAACCGGGGTCGTCGGCGTGCACGACGAAGGCCGAGATGCCGCGAGCCTTCTTCTCGGCGTTGGGGTCGGTCACGGCCATGACCGTGTACCAGGTGGACTCACCGGCGTTGGAGATCCAGCACTTGGTGCCGTTGAGCACCCAGTGGTCCCCGTCGAGCTGCGCCCGCGTGCGCATCGACGCCGTGTCGGAACCGGCTTCGCGCTCCGACAACGCGTACGACGCCGCCGCCTCACCCGAGGCGATGGACGGCAGCACGAGCTTCTTCAACTCCTCCGACGCCGACAGCAGGATCGGTTGGGTACCGAGCTTGTTCACGGCCGGGATGAGCGAGGCCGACGCGTCGACCCGCGCCACCTCCTCGATGACGATGCAGGTCGCCACGGCGTCCGCGCCCTGCCCGGAGTACTCCTCGGGAATGTGCAGCGCGTGGAAGCCGGCATCGGTCAGCGCCTTCAGCGCCTCCACCGGGTACCGCTCCTGCTCGTCGACCTCGGCGGCGTACGGAGCGATCTCCTTCTCTGCCAGCGCGCGCACCGCGGAACGGAGCTCCTCGTGTTCCTCCGGCAACTGGTACATCTCATTCTCCCCGGGTGTAGTCGTAGAAGCCGCGACCCGACTTCTTGCCGTAAAGCCCGGCCTCGACCATGCGCTGAAGCAGAGGCGGCGGGGCGTAGAGAGGCTCCTTGTATTCGGCGTACATCGACTCGGCGACGGCCTTAGTGGTGTCGAGCCCCACGAGGTCGGCCAGCCGCAGCGGACCCATCGGGTGGGCGCATCCGAGCACCATGCCGTTGTCGATGTCCTCGGCGGTCGCGTGCCCGGCCTCCACCATCCGGATGGCCGACAGCAGGTACGGGACCAGCAGCGCGTTGACGACGAAGCCCGCGCGGTCCGGCGCCTTGATGACGGTCTTGCCCAGGACCTCGGAAGCGAACTTCTCCGCCTTCTCGGCGGTCTCGTCGCTGGTGAGAAGTGACGGGATCAGCTCGACGAGCTTCTGTACCGGGACCGGGTTGAAGAAGTGCAGCCCGACCACGCGCTCCGGCCTCTGGGTGGCCATCGCCAACCGCATGATCGGCAGCGACGAGGTGTTGGACGCGAGAATGGCGTCCGTGCTCTGCACGATCCGGTCCAGCTTGCCGAACACATCGAGCTTGACGGCCTCGTTCTCGGCGACCGCCTCGATCACCAGTTCCCGGTCGGAGCAGGCGTCCATGTCGGCGGTGAACGTCAGGCGCCCGAGCGCGGCGTCCCGGTCCTCGGCGGACAACTTGCCCTTGTCGACCCCTCGGCCGAGGGACTTCTCGATCCGTTCGCGGCCGGCGTCCGCCGCGGCGGCATTGGCCTCGACGACGACCACGTCGCGACCGGCCCTGGCGGCCACCTCCGCGATTCCCGATCCCATCAGCCCTGCGCCGATCACGCCGACCCGCGTGATGTCACCCATGACGATCCTTCCTGGCTGCTCTCGCGATACCGGCGAGTTTAGTAGGGCGTCCTACTAATTCCTATGGAAGCACATGCGATTCTGCTCTCAGCGGTGGCGGGCACGAGGTAGTCAGCGACTTCGTGCCCGGTTCCCGGTCGAGGTGGAAAGACGAAGAATCCGGACGCGGATGTCGACATCCGGGTTCTTAAGGGAGCCGACGTAGCACGCTCCCAGAACTTCCCCTCGAACGAAAACCCTGGTAACCAGCCGGTATCGGAGAGCCTACCGGGATGCGCGAGAACCCGGCCGCCCTTCGCCGAAGGACGTTCGGGGACCGGTCGTGCGGAAGACCTGGATGGCCTGGACTTTTCCGGCCGCGATGATGCGGGCCGAAATCCGTCGGGCCCTGTCGTGGCGGTCTTCCTCGCCGGATCACCGGCCCGAGGGCACCGACGCGGATGCCCCCGGACCGGTGCGGAGTTACGAGGCGACGGCGAAGACCACCCAGCTCAGGCCGAACGCCATGAAGCCGACCGCGGTGCCGATCACCGTCCAGGTCTTGAGAGTGGTCGCCGTGTCGAAACCGCAGAACCGGCCGATGAGCCAGAATCCGGAGTCGTTGACGTGCGAGAAGGTGATCGACCCGGCGGTGATCGCGACGACGATCGCCGCGAGCGCGATGGAGTTGAGGTCCATCCCGGCGACGGCGGGGGCCATGATCGAACCCGCGGTCGTGGCCGCCACGGTCGCCGACCCCTGCGCCACCCGGAACGCGATGGCGACGAGGAAGCCGGCGAGGATCACCGGCATGCCCGCTGCGTCGAGGCCGTCGGCGATGGTTTGACCGATGCCGGACACGGTCAGGACGTGGCCGAAGGCCCCACCGGCGCCGGTGATCAAGATGATCGAGCAGACCGGAGCGAGGGCATTGTCGACGAGATCCTCGAGCAGGTTGCCCACCTTCTGGCCCTTCCGCGGCCGGATGTAGAGCAGCCACATGGCGACGAGGGCCGAGATGAGCAGGGCCACCGACGTGTTTCCGATCAGGCGGGAGAGCTGGTAGAAGAAGTTCTCCGCCGACACCGTGCCCGACTGCTCCAGCGTGGAGAAGACCGTGTTGAAGAAGATGAGCACGAGCGGGAGCAGCAAGCAGAAGACGGTGGTCCAAAAGCCCGGACGTTCGGACTCGTCTCGTTCCTCGGGCTCGCCGAGGAGATTCGGAACCGGCCAGTCGGGATACCGCTTGGCCAGCAGCAACCCGAGGCGGTAGCCGGCCAGGTACCACGTGGGCAGCCCGACGAGCAACGACACGATGACGACGAGGCCGATGTCCGCCCCCATGACCGTCGCCGCGGCGGTGGGACCGGGGTGCGGTGGCGTCAGCGCGTGCATCATGAGGAAGGCGCCGATCGAGGGCAGGACGTAG